>CALXGU010000014.1 GCA_944387905.1 uncultured Clostridia bacterium | reverse complement strand
GACAGCAGCGGCATAAAAATTTTTACCGCATCGATCAGCAAATGAAGCTTTTAACGCATCGATCAGCAAATGAAGCTTTTAACGCATCGATCAGCAAATGAAGCTTTTAACGCATCGATCAGCAATTAAATCAAACCTGTACAGACGGACGCATAAGCGTCCGTTTTTGTGAGTTATACCAAAAAACACATAAAAATTAAGTTAATTTTAATGTATCTGCCGTGATTCCGGATTTATAATAAAATCAAAAACTACGGGAGGTAATAGTATGGACTATCCTAAAATAGGTATCCGCCCCACTATTGACGGAAGACAGGGCGGTATACGCGAAGGTCTTGAAAAGCAGACAATGGACATGGCGATACTTGCCAAAAAACTGATAGAAGAGAATTTGCGCTATCCCGACTCGACACCGGTACAGTGCGTCATAAGCGACACTACTATCGGCGGCGGCGCGGAAGCGGCAAAATGCGCGCGTCAGTTTGCGGGACAGAACGTAGTCGCGACGCTTGCGGTAACACCGTGCTGGTGCTACGGCTCCGAGACGATGGATATGGACCCGCATACAATAAAAGCGGTCTGGGGCTTTAACGGCACAGAGCGTCCGGGCGCTGTATATCTGGCTGCGGTCATGGCCGCTTTCGCGCAAAACGGACTGCCTGCCTTTTCCATTTACGGCAAAGAGGTATGCGATATAGACTGCAGAGTCATTCCAGACGATGTACAGAAGAAAATACTCAGATTTGCCAAGGCCGCCGTTGCTGTCGGCTGGATGAAAAACAAGGCATATGTCAATATCGGCGGTATCGCTATGGGTATTGCCGGAAGCCGCTGTGACGCCGATGTTTTCCGCAAATATTTCGGCATTCGCGCAGAATGGGTGGACATGAGCGAGGTGCTGCGGCGCATCACTCTTGAGATATATGACAAGGACGAATATGAAAAGGCTCTTGCCTGGGTCAAAGCCAACTGCAGGGAGGGCTTCGACTGCAACGCAGGCAAGAAGCTGGCGGAAATAGTCACACGCTCCAAAGTCGTGCCCGCCGACAAGGACTGGGAATTTATAGTCAAAATGACTATTGTGATACGCGATATCCTGTTCGGAAACGATAAGCTGCGTCAGATGGGCTGGCTGGAGGAGGCGCGCGGCAAAAATGCAGTCGCCGGCGGATTCCAGGGTCAGCGCAACTGGACAGACTGGCTGCCAAACGCCGACTTTTCCGAGGCAATAATGGCATCTACCTTCGACTGGAACGGACCCAAGGCGCCTACCGCGTTTGCGACTGAAAACGATACCCTGAACGGCATTTCAATGCTGCTGGGTACGCTTGTATCTGACTGCGCGCCGTGTTTCCATGACGTGCGCACATACTGGAGCCCCGAGTCCTGCAAGCGCGTGAGCGGTATGGCTCCGGACGGCGCCGCAAAAGACGGATTTATACATCTGATAAATTCCGGCGCTACGGCCCTCGACGGTAGCGGTGCATCAAAGGCACAGGACGGCAGCGGCTGCATGAAGCCGTACTGGCAGATGACAGACGCGGATATCAAGGCTTGCCTTAATGCTACCGACTGGTGCCGCGCAAACTACGAATACTTCAGAGGCGGCGGATTTTCAAGTCACTTCCGCTGCAGAGCACAGATGCCTGTTACCATGCTCAGAGTAAACATAGTGGACGGCATAGGCCCGGTACTTCAAATCGCTGAGGGCTGCACGGTAGATCTTCCGGATCAGATACATAAAGCTCTTGACAGCCGTACCGATCCGACCTGGCCTACAACCTGGTTCTCTCCGCGTCTTACCGGCAGCGGTGCGTTCAAGGACGTTTACAGCGTTATGGCGGCATGGGGAGCAAATCACGGCGTGACTGTATACGGTCATGTCGGCGCCGAGCTTATCACACTGGCGTCTATGCTCAGGATACCGGTCAGCATGCACAATGTAGACAGTTCGGATATTTTCCGTCCGCACAGCTTCTTCGCTTTCGGTACCGATAACCCTCAGGCTGCAGACTTTGCCGCCTGCAAGGCTTACGGACCGCTTTACAAATGATAAAACAGAACTCTTAAGAGCGTCATTTCAAGAAATTAAACAGGGGGGACGGCAGAAGCTGTCCCCCCCCTAAAATATTTCTTATCTCTCCGCTCCGTTTGGATTCTGTTTTTTATTTTTTTAGCTTTTTATCTGCTTTTTCTATATATTTTTTAATCTTATCATTAAGCTCTTTTCCGGCTTTGTTCTGACGCGTGTCTACTCCGTTGAGCAGTTCTTCAGCAAAGCCTGTTACATCTTCTCCCGTTATGTCCAATACTTTTCTTCCCTCTGCCGACGCCTCTTCAAACAGCTCAAGCAATCTGTTCTGGACCTCCACCATTTCATATCCGTCTCCCGTGACCTGTGCCCATATATATTTCTGTATCTTTTTATACACATACTTATAGTCATCAGGCAGAGTTTCTACTCTTTTCAGATACTCTTTATACTCTCTTTTTTTCTGCCGCTATCTGTTTTATGTTCAGATATTTATCAAAAAACTGTTTCATCGCTGTTATACTCCCTTAATAATTTTATTCTTTCGGTCAGAAATGTCCATTTTTCCCAAAATCTTTTCAGTTCATCCGATCCGCTGTCATTAAGTGTGTAAAATTTTCGCATCGGTCCTGTTTTGGATGTCTTTTTATATGTTTTTACAAACCCGCGTTTTTCAAGTCTTACAAGCACTGTGTAAACGGTACCATCTGCGATATCCGAAAATCCCATTGCATGCAGTCTTTTCGTTATCTCATAGCCGTATGTCTCTTGTCGGCTTATTATTTCAAGGATACAGCCTTCCAGTACTCCCTTCAGCATTTCTGTGATGTCTTCCATTTTTACGGTTCTCCGGTACTAAGTATTACTTTGTACCGATCATTATATACCTATACAAAGCTTCTGTCAACATGTAATTTTTTTGCGGCGCAGGCGGACAAAATTGCGGATAAAAACACAAAGCCGTGCCTTCGGCACGGCTTTTAAACAATATAAATAAGTATAGCGCGGATCGCGGCAGAATGCGAAACGGGCGCCTGCGCAATGTCAGAGAGCCTGTGCGAGCGCGGCGATCGCGGCAGAATGCGAAACGGGCGCCTGCGCAATGTCAGAGAGCCTGTGCGAGCGCGGCGATCGCGGCAGAGCGCGAAACGGGCGCCTGCGGGGCTTTTATGTCACAGCCCAGCCGCTTTTTACACGCCGAGGTAAATTCAGCCGGCGTTACAGGCACTTGCGGATTGAACCTGCCCATCGTAAGCGTCATCTGTCCGCTTTCGACTGCCTCTGCAACAGCCGCGGCATACGGATGCCCAAACATGACATCCGACGCCGGATTCTTCTTCGATTTTACCAGCTCAATGCGCCTTGAAGCGGCCGAGACTCCGTTGAGCATCATCGCAAGCTCACCGCGCGTCAGCAGATTTTGCGGACGTACCGTATTATCACGATAGCAGACACAAACTCCCATATCCAGCAGCTTTTTTGCATGTGCAAAAGTTTCGTCTGACGGACACAGATCGGAAAACGGACACATCTCAAGCAGCTCGGACACAGTCACCACACGATATCCGTGCTCTGTCAGCAGTTCAAGCTGCTTTTCAAGTCCGTCTGCCACAGGCGAGCGGCGGGACATATTATAGCCGTCCTTCTGGAATATTATCTGTCCGCAGAAATAATCCGGATTTTCGCCGAGCTTCTGTTCGATCGGCTTCCAGGTCGCCTCTACCTCTGCCTGATATGACGGCAGCGGCAGCCAGCCCGCGCCGTCGAAGCTTGCGGCAAGGTACTGATAGCCCATGACCGCGTATGCGTCATACGCGCTGAATCCGTCTTTGGTATTGTCAACATAATGCGGAGGCCTGGACAGTTTTATCTCATAGCCGTAATTGTCCTTCATGAAATCATGCATTTTCTGCAGATCGGCTGTAACGTCATGTATCGTATTGAGCGGATCGCGCCGGCCGTACACCAGCGGCTTGGGCCCGAACAGCACGTGCGACCATGTATGGCTTGTTATCTCATGTCCGCCGTCAAGTATCATTTTTACAAGCTCAGGACAGTTTTTGACACCGCCGAAGCTGTCTTTTTCAAAATCCGGATAATGGTCAAACTTGATGCCGCCCCAGAATACAGAACCCTCTTTTCCGGGCTTGTCGGGATAGTTGTCTGACGTGTCTCCGACAACGTCAAAGGTGCCTTTGGCGCCGTATTTTTCAAGAGTTCTGATAAGCTGTGCCGTCAGAGCGTCTTTGCTTTCGGACGGATTAGCCGGCAAAGCGCAGGGCCCGTCGTCAAATGTCATGGCGACGACCCGCTCCTTCAGCGCCACTCGTTCAATGCGCCGCACGGGGCTTAAATATACAGGACGGTTCTGATTTATCCTGTCAGAAAACCGATGCTTGAGCTTTTTTGCACAGCCTATTGCTTTTGTCATCAGCGACATGGTATGACCTCCTTAAAAATCGAATATTTCACGCAAAAGCGTATACGCAAAATATACAACAGCCTTTGCGGTCTTTTTTAGGCTGGGGTCTGTGCGGGCAAGATTCAAGCGCGTTTTGCCCTTTTGTATCCATCTGCAGCGTCTTACAAACACCGCGCGTGTTTTGCCCTGTCTGAGCGCCGACTCAAGCTGCTGCGCGCTGTCGCACTCTATCTCGGTGTACGCCCCGCCCAGCTCGTCCGCGCCGTGCGCATCGCTGCCCCCGGTACAGGGTATCCCGCGCGTCTGCGCGTAACGCTGAGCCATATGGTCTGCGTTTTTTATCTTCATCGGCGCACGTGAATTTGCCGTCTCGATAAAATCAAACGGTATGCCGTCAAACAGTTTTGGATCCGCGTTTTTATACTCAAACGGATGCGCAAGCACCGCAAGTCCGCCGCGCTCATGTATTTGATCTACCGCCTGCGCAGCGTCTGCCGTTCTGCCTTTTATAAGCGTGTCAAAATCGATATCCCTGACATACAGTCCCACGATATGCCCCACGTTTGTGGAGATCTCGGCGGCGGGTATCAGTATTATATCGCTGTCCGGCAGGGGAGTGCACATATTATGATCACATACAGCTATTGCGTCTAGACCCAGCTGCTTTGCTCTCAAGACAAGCCGGCTGATATCCGAACGCCCGTCAGAGGCGTCGGTATGCACATGCAGATCCGCTTTCAGTATCATTTTAAACCCCTTTTCAAAAGTGATCTGATATAGGCGCGGTAAGGCGCTCTGTCGCCTTTTTCACTGAGTCCGTTTTTGACACGCGGATTTAAAAAATCCGCGAGTCCGGCAAAAAACTCAGAAGGCTGCGCGCGCTTCAAATAGCCCAGCATCGCGGCAAAATCCGAGGGGTAATATACCATTCTTACCGGTTTTCCGCCTTTAAAATCGCATACGGGCAGACCCAGGCTTGCCAGATACCATATATAAGAAAAGTTGCTGCCGCATACGCGGGTGAGCGGATAGGTGCCCCAGACCCGCGGATTTACCTCAAGCAGACGGTATCTGCCGCGGGAATCGACCTTGAACTCAAACATTGCAACGCCCGTATATCCGGTCCGCTCTGTCATAAGAGATGCGTATTCGACAAGCTCCTCAGACTCTATCTTTTCGCAGCAGCTTGACGGTCCGCCCGTCACCGGGTACTCCCGCACCCGTCTGTGGCATATATGCGCCTTGATCTGTCCGCCGACCGCCATGACGGAACAGCCCGCGCCGTGTCCGCTCAGGTACTCGCATATAAGCGGCGGCTGCTTCGTGAGCGTATAAAATCTATCAAAGGCACGCTCCAGCGTCTCCCTGTTGTATGCTATTACATATCTTTTTGCCGCCTCCAGCCCCGCTTTTTCACCGCAGACCGGCTTTACGACTACCGGATACTCAAAATCGTCTTCAAGACTGTACTGCTTCGCTACCGCGATGCCCAGCCGCTGCGCGAGATCCGAGACCGCAGACTTATCATTGAACAGCTCCAGCTGTTCCGTGTCCGGCACCGCCATGCCGCACACCTCTTTACAGCTTTCGCGATCACGGCTGACAGCCTCAAGAGTCTTTGCTCCCACCGGCATAAGCGCCGGCTTGCTGCCCGTCGCCCGGTATTCTTCTGCGCACAGCTCATACAGCTGACAGATCCCGTCGTGCGCGCTCAGCACCTTTTTCTCCGCGGCGCCCCGACAGTAAAATCCGACCGGGTCTTTATAATCGGCATACTCGCAGGCTATTACCCGCACGCCCGCGTCCGACAGATCACGTATCAGCGCTGCCGACATTCTGTAATGTACATCGGTGACGATTGCTGTCATATTTTTCTCCGTATTGTATAATTATGTAAAATTATATCAAAGACCATGATTTTTGTCAAATGTTCCGTCTGATTATAAGTATACAAAAAAAGCGGAGTTTTACTCCGCTTTCAGATATTTATCTGTTTTGGGCAAACAAAGTATAGTACAGCCATAATACGGTGTACCTGTCTTTGAGGTCCTTGGCGTAAAGCACGGCATCATCTATGACGTCTCTGCCGTAAAACTTCTCGAAATCCGCAAAATGTATCCCCGCCGTCTCAAGAATTTCGCAAAGCTCGCTGTCTGACGGAGCCTGACTCAGTATACGGATTATATCGTCCCACTTGCTGCGATAGATATTTTCAAGTCCCGCATTATACAGTCCCAGTCTGTCCTGGAGCTCTATGACCCCGTCCGCCGCATAGCCGTAGCTTTCCCGGATATGTCTTTCCCATTGCTCACGGTCAAATTTATAGGTTTTATCCGGCATTGAGCCAAGCGCGATTATTTTCTGCCGCAGTTTCTGGGTCTGAACCGCAGAATACGCAACGTCTATTCCATGCAGCAAATACCCACGGTTTTTGACTATGCCGGTGATTTCAAAATAATGCGAAAGATGGTGCTCGCTTCCGGATGCCGGACGTGAATTGCCCACGTATGCCATCGCGATACCCACAATCACAAGCGCCTCCATGAGCGTCTTTATCGTCTCAGGATCACGTTTTTCTATCCCGCCCGCAAGCTCGCGGGTGCGCCGGACTGTTTCATATGTCAGATCATACACATACCCGCACATATACTCGCCGTTCACAAGCTCGGACAGTTTCCAGTCGCAAAGCGCCGAATACTTGCCTATGATATCACCGAATCCCGACTTTATCATGTCCATCGGCGCCTGTCTGAGTATATCCACATCACCGATTATCGCCGCCGGCACATGCGCGTCAAAGGTCGTCTTCATATTCCCGGTGATCATTGCCGCGCCGGATGACGCGTATCCGTCCATCGACGGCGCCGTGGCAACTATAAAATACGGCAGCCCGTGTTTATAGCTGACATATTTGCACAGATCGTTTATCACTCCGGACCCGACTCCGACTATAAGGTCGGTTTTGTGCGTAAGGCATGCGCTGAGCTCTGATATCGCATCTTCGTTGGGGATCAGAAGCCCCGGTCCGTCAAATACCTTGACGCACTCCGTCTTGTCCTCCAGCAGTTTTGCCGCGCGCCTGCCGCACACACGATAGGTATTACTGTCGGCGGCAATAACTATGCTTTTATATTTGCCGCACAGTTCGGGCAGCTGGTCTGTAACTGAACTGCCTATGCGAACCTGCTCTATTTCACAAACGTGATCTTTGCCGCATCCGCAGTTATTTCTTCCCCTCAAAAGCTCGTTTATATCCATACGCCCTCCGTTTGCCGCTGTTATGTTTGTCTCATTATAATACACTCCGCCGCCCCGGTCAATATCCCTTTTAAATTTACTCAAATCTTTGCCCGCGCCTTTTGTTTTTAAATTTTTGTTGACAAACTCTTAAAAATGATGTATCATTAACAAAAAATGAAGAAAGGCGCGCTTACATCAAATGTATATCAATCGATTTTACTACTATTCATATACGGACTGTCTGTGCGCAAAATCCGCTTGAAAATCAAGCGTTAAATACGATAGATAGCCCGCAATCGAGTATACTCATTTTAAAAAGTATAGGATTGCGGGCTTTTATTCTGAAAATTTTAAGGGAGTAAAAAAAGAAATGGCGGATATTGAAAAGGCACGCAGAGAAATAAACGAATGCGACAGGGAGATGGCGCGTCTGTTCCAACGGCGTATGTCGGCGGTGCAGGAAGTGGCGCAGTATAAGGCTGAACGCGGACTCCCGATAGAGGATATACCCAGAGAAACCCAGGTTATCAACCGCAACAGCGAGTTTATATCCGACAGCACTCTGCGCGAGTTTTACGTGAATTTCCTTCAGAGTGAGATGGATATATCCAAAAACTACCAGCGCAGGCTGATAACAGGCAGAAAGATAGCGTACAGCGGAGTTCCTGGCGCGTTTGCCGACATCGCGGCAAAAAAGGTGTTCGCTCAGGGTACGACCGTCAGCTGTCCAGATTTCAAAGCCGCATATGACGCTGTGGTAAACGGCGATTGCGACTGCGCTCTGCTGCCGATAGAAAACAGCTATAACGGCGACGTGGGGCAGGTGATGGACCTCGCATTTTTCGGTCCGCTGTACATAAACGGGATCTATCAAGCTCAGATTGTTCAGAATCTTCTGGCGGTAAAAGGCACTACGATGGACCAGGTAAAAAGCGTTATCAGCCACCCCCAGGCTCTGGGACAGTGCGCGGGATACATAAAACGTCACGGCTTTGAAAGCATCGAGGCGGTCAACACCGCGGTCGCCGCCGAGCTTGTGGCAAAAGAAGGCAAGCATGAGCTTGCGGCTATCGGCAGCGCCGATGCCGCCGCCAAATACGGTCTTAAGATCTTGCAGTCGCACATAAACGAAAGCGGTAGCAACACTACAAGGTTTGCCGTGTTCTCACGCGCGCAGAAAGCTCCTGCGCCTACCGATAACAATTTTATATTGCTGTTTACAGTCAAAAACGAACCCGGCTGTCTGGGCAGAGCGGTATCCGCTATAGGCGAAAACGGTTTCAACCTGCGCGCGCTGAAAAGCCGGCCCACAAAAGAACTGAGCTGGAGCTATTATTTCTACGCCGAGGGCGAAGGCTGCATCAACTCGTTTGAAGGCAGACGCATGCTCAGTCAGCTCGCTCCTCACTGCATGGACGTAAAGGTTGTAGGCTCGTTTGAAAAAGAAATTTCTATTTGACATTTTTATATCAGCGGAGAGACGATATGACAATACCTGTTAAAACCGCCTCAGGCGGTTATGAAATCACACTCGAGCGCGGCGCGCTTAAAAACGCCGGAAAAATACTGAAGCTTGACAGAACTGCCGCCGTCGTGACTGATACGGGCGTGCCGGAAAGCTATTCAAAACTTGTTGCAGGCGAGTGCAGATCCGCACGGGTCATAACCCTGCCGCAGGGCGAGAGCTCCAAAAGCCTTGAAAACTTTGCGCTGCTCCTGAGAGAGTTTACGCGCATGGGCCTTTCGCGCTCCGACTGCGCGATAGCGGTCGGCGGCGGAGTTGTGGGTGACATTACGGGCTTTGCGGCGGCGTGCTATATGCGCGGTATAGATTTTTACAATATCCCGACAACCGTGCTGTCTCAGGTCGACTCGTCGATAGGCGGCAAGACCGCTATAGATTTTGAGGGCTACAAAAATATAGTCGGAGCGTTCTATCCGCCCAAAGCTGTCATTATCGACCCGGACACGCTCCGTACGCTTCCGAAACGCCAGATCTCTAACGGACTTGCAGAGTCTGTCAAAATGGCGGCGACATGCGACAGCGAACTGTTCGAAATGCTGGAGTCAGACAGCGCGGATATCGATACCGTAATCCACCGCAGCCTGCTCATAAAAAAACAGGTCGTGGAAAAGGACGAGCATGAATCGGGACTGAGGCGGGTGCTTAATTTCGGTCATACGCTGGCGCACGCAGTCGAGAGCGAAAGCGGCGGACGCCTGTATCACGGCGAGTGCGTTGCTGTCGGCATGCTGCCTATGTGTTCCAAAGAGGTGCGCTCACGCCTTGAAACAGTGTTGAAGAGACTGGATCTGCCGACGCGGTTTGAGGGCGACACAGACAGACTGGTAAACGCCATGATGCACGACAAGAAAAAATCCGATGATGCGGTCATCGGCATTTACGTCAGACAAATCGGCAGTTTTGAAACTGTCAAACTTGACAAAACACGGCTTAAAGAGCTTGCGGGAGAACTGATGATATGAAAAATACGTTCGGAAACAGCATTAGCGTTACTATATTCGGCGAGAGCCACGGCGCATATATCGGCTGCGTCATTGACGGACTGCCGGCAGGCCTTGATATAGATGAGGATTTTATCCGGCACAGACTCGACAGACGCAGACCCTACGGCAGCATTTCCACCGCACGTGCCGAGCAGGATGATTTCAGGATAGTCAGCGGCGTGTTTGACGGCAAGACCTGCGGTACTCCGCTCACTGTATTGATCCCCAACAGCGACACCCGCTCGCGTGATTATGAATACGGCAAGGCACGGCCGGGTCACGCCGACTATACCGCATTTGTACGCTACGGCGGTTTTGAGGACTACCGCGGCGGAGGTCATTTCAGCGGCAGGATCACGGCGGCTCTGACGGCGGCGGGAGCTGTCGCCATGCAGACGCTTTTGAAAAAAGGTGTCAGGATCGCTACACATATAAGCGAATGCGCCGGTATAAGCGACAGGCCGATTAATGATTTACAAAACGACATGGACAAACTGGATAGCTCAAGCTTTGCTGTGCTTGACGATGAGGCGGCGCAAAAGATGAAAGACCGGATCCTCAGCGCCAAAAAGGACGGCGACAGCGTTGGCGGTATACTCGAAACCGTAATGACCGGCATGCCCGCGGGCGTCGGAGATCCCTGGTTTGACACTGTGGAGGGAATGCTTTCTCATGCGGTTTTCTCCGTTCCCGCCGTAAAGGGTATTGAATTCGGCGACGGGTTCGCAATGGCAAAAATGCGCGCAAGCCGCGCAAATGATCCGTTCAGGATAGAAAACGGCAAAATAATAACGACTAAAAATTCCAACGGCGGCATAAACGGCGGCATCACAAACGGTATGCCGATAATCATGCGCACTGTCATCAAGCCGACACCGACCGTTTTTATCGCCCAGGATACTATTGACTTCAAAACTCGTCAGAATACCGTCATAAGCGCAAAGGGCAGGCATGATCCGTGCATCGTTCACCGTGCCGCGGTGGTTCTGGACAGCGTCTGCGCGCTGACTCTTGCAGACCTGCTCGCGTCGAGATTCGGCGCGGATTACCTGAGGTGACGCCATGGAATACGGATGCATAGGAAGAAAGCTGTCACACAGCTTTTCTAAAATAATACATTCACGGCTCTGCGATTATGATTACATACTCAAAGAGCTTGAGCCGCAGCAGCTGGAACAGTTTATGAAAGAACGCGGCTTCAAGGGTATTAATGTGACTATACCTTACAAGCAGGACGTCATGCCGTATCTGGACGTTATAAGCGATACCGCAAAGGCTATCGGCGCTGTAAATACCATTGTCAACAAAAACGGCAGGCTTTACGGATACAATACCGATTTTTCGGGCATGAGAGCGCTGGCGCGCAGGACAGGTATAGATTTCAAAGGCAAAAAAACCGTCATTTTGGGCAGCGGCGGCACATCAAAGACCGCTCTGGCTCTCGCAAAGAGCGAAAACGCCGGCGCGGTGCTGCGCGTATCCCGCTTTGCAAAGGACGGCTGCATCACTTATGATGAGCTGTATGCGCATCACACCGACGCTCAGATAATCATCAACACGACCCCCTGCGGCATGTTCCCCGATACCGGCTCTGCCGCCGTTGAGCTTACAAGGTTCCAAAACGTTACGGGCGTGCTGGACGCTGTTTACAATCCCCTGCGCTCACGACTTATAATGCAGGCGCTCGGCAGAGGCATACCCGCGTCAGGAGGTCTGTATATGCTTGTTGCGCAGGCGGTGTTTGCCGCGGAAAAATTTACAGACAGGAAATTCGACGGGCAGGATATTGAAAAAATTTATAACAGTATTTTGTCTGAAAAACAAAATATCGTGCTGATAGGCATGCCGGGCTGCGGCAAAACTACGCTCGGCAAAGCGATCGCTGAAAAACTGGGCAGAGAATTTACAGATACCGATGATGAGATAGTAAAGCGCGAAAATATGCCGATACCCGAAATTTTCGCCAAAGGCTCGGAACCGCTTTTCAGAAAGATAGAATCAGAGGTAATCGCCTCTGTAAGCCAGAGCTGCGGCATAGTGATAGCGACGGGCGGCGGTGCGGTCCTGAATCCCGCCAATGCTGCCGCTCTCAGACAAAACGGCAGGCTGTGCTTTATAAACCGGCCGCTTGACAGCCTTCCCGTCACCGACTCGCGTCCGCTGTCAGACGACAGGCAGAAGCTGATGCGGCTGTATGAAACACGGCTGCCTGTATACCGCGCCGTCTGCGACTTTGAGATCGCCGCCGGCAATGATATAATGCAGAACACCGATCTTATTTTAAAGGAGTACGGCTTTGAGAGTTGAAATAAGCGCCTCAAAAATAACAGGACGGGTCAGCGCTCCGCCCTCAAAAAGCATGGCGCACCGCGCTCTTATATGCGCGTTTTTGTCGGGACGCCGCTGCACGATCAAAAACATAGCGTATTCGGATGACATAAATGCAACAGCCGGCGCTCTGGAAGCGCTCGGCGCGCAGATTATACGCGGCAGTGACAGTATAATCATAGACGGCGCAGACGCTCTGAAAAAAATCATCGCCGACAAGGACTGCGCGGCGGCTGAGGAGAAAAACCGAATCGCAGTACAGACCGAAAACGGCGCAGACGCCGACAAAAACAAAAACGACGATTCCGGGCATGCCTGCTGCATAATACAGTGCGGCGAGAGCGGGAGCACGCTCAGATTTATAATACCCATCTGTATGGCAACAGGCCGGCGGTTTAAACTCTGCGGCACAAAACGGCTGTTTTCCCGTTCGCTTGACGTTTACAAGACACTCTGCGCAGAACGCGGATATGAATTTGAACAGTCTGCAGACAGCATCACGCTGCGCGCAGATCTGAGACCGGGCGTTTACCGCGTCAGGGCGGATATATCCAGCCAGTTCATAAGCGGACTTATGTTTATACTTCCGCTTTTGGACGGCGACAGCACCATCGTTCTTGAGGGCAGACCGGAAAGTCTGCCGTATATCCGTATGACCTGCGGGGCTCTGTCGTTTTTCGGAGCTGATACCCAGATATCTGACGGAAAAATCTATATCCCCGGGAATCAGCGCTACCGCGCGGCGGACTATACGGTCGAGGGCGACTGGTCAAACGCAGCGTTTTTCTATGCTCTCAACGCCGCGGGCCACAGCGTTGAGGTCACGGGCACCGATCCCGGCAGTCTTCAGGGCGACAGGATATGCACAGAACATTTCGAGCTTATAAAAAAATCCGCGCCCGTAATAGACGTCAGCGACTGTCCCGACCTGGCACCCGTGCTCATGGCTGCAATGGCGGCAAACAACGGCGGAACTCTTACCGGTACAAGACGCCTTAAAATCAAGGAGAGCGACCGAGGCGCGGCAATGGCATGCGAGCTTGGCAAAATGGGAGTAGAGGTAACGACGGAGGAAAACCGTATAACGGTGGGGTGCGGAATAAAAAAACCGTCTTGTACTCTCCACGGTCACAACGACCACCGTATAGTAATGGCGCTGGCGGTGCTCTGCACCGTCACCGGAGGCATGATAGACGATGCCCAGGCAGTAAACAAAAGTATGCCGGACTTTTTTGAGAAGCTGCAAAGTCTGGGTGCGCAGATACGCAGATTAGAGGACTGAAAGGCGCGAGGTCCGAACACAGCACAGGGTCCGGGCACAGGCGCGGGGTCCGAGCGCAGGCGCGAGGTCCGAACACAGCACAGGGTCCGGGCACAGGCGCGGGGTCCGGGCACAGGCGCGGGGTCCGGGCGCAGGCACAGGGTCCGGGCACAGCACAGGGTCCGAACACAGCACAGGGTCCGGGCACAGCACAGGGTCCGGGCACAGCACAGGGTCCGGGCACAGGCACAGATTTTACAGCTGTTTAATCCGCGGCTTTTTACCGCGCAAAACCATCACATTCCAAAATTCTCACTTGAGAGGTTAATAATATGAAGCTTGACAAAAACATGAACATTCTGATCGTAGGACTCGGCCTTCTGGGCGGCAGCTACGCAATGTCGCTCAAGAGACAGGGGTTCAAAGTGAGCGCTATAACTCGGTCACAGAAATCGATCGACTACGCACTGGAACACGGAATAATCGATAAAGGCACGACTCAGGTCGATCCCCAGCTTATAGGGCAGGCGGATATTGCCGTTTTTGCGCTCTATCCCAACGTTTTCAAACAATGGCTTACAGACAACCAGCAGTATTTCAAGCCCGGATGTGTCATAACCGATGTCACAGGCGTCAAGTGCTGTATCGTTTTTGAAATACAGGATTTTCTTCGCCCGGACTTGGAGTTTATCGCCGCACACCCTATGGCCGGCAAAGAAGTGTACGGCGTGGAAAACGCAGACGATAAAATGTTCAGCCAGGCCAATTATATTGTTGTTCCGACATCAAAAAACACGGCGTCAGCCATCGAGCTGTGCCGTGATCTGGGCAAGACTCTCGGATTTGCGGATGTTTCGGAGCTCAGCCCGCAGATGCACGACGAAATGATCGCGTATCTGTCGCAGCTGACCCACTGCATCGCTCTGTCGCTGATGTGTTGCAACGACTTCAGAGGTCTGGAGCATTATACCGGAGATTCTTTCCGCGATCTTACCAGAATAGCAAAGATCAACGATGATATGTGGAGCGAGCTGTTTCTGCTCAACCGACAGCCGCTGCTTCTGGAAATGGATAAGTTCAGACGCTCGTTTGACGAGTTATATACAAAGCTGAAAAACGGCGACCGCGAGGGCATGCGCGATATGATGCGCACATCTACAAAACGCCGCCAAAGATTTGACAAAAAGGAGAAGCTAGACAAATGAACATGAATTTTTTACGCAAGCTGCCCATTCCTCAGGTGATAAAACAGCAGTATCCCGTCACTGAAAAAATGGCGGAGCAGAAAAAAAAGCGCGATCAAGAGATCGCGGATGTATTCAAGGGCGAATCGGATAAGTTTATTCTTGTTATAGGCCCCTGCTCGGCGGATAACCGCACCGCTGTTCTCGACTATATTTCAAGACTGCGCAGGGTGGAGGACAAAGTCTCGGATAAGATCATCATAATTCCGCGCATCTATACCAACAAACCGCGTACCAACGGCACCGGCTATAAAGGCATGCTGCACCAGCCCGATCCGGACGAAAACCCGGATATGCTCAAGGGCATAGTCGCTATCCGGGACCTGCATATGAGTGCGCTTGCGGACTACGGATTCTCCTGCGCCGACGAGATGCTGTATCCCGATAATCACAGATACCTGTCAGATCTTCTGTCATATGTCGCTATCGGCGCGCGTTCCGTTGAAAACCAGCAGCACAGACTGACGGCAAGCGGGCTTGATATACCTGTCGGCATGAAAAATCCGACGGGCGGCGATCTGTCTATCATGATGAACGCTATTTCCGCGGCACAGCACAAGCATATGTTTATCTACCGCGGCTGGGAGGTGGTAAGCGAGGGAAATCCTTTCGCTCACGCTATCCTGCGCGGATATGTGGACTTTTCGGGCAAAAATGTGTCCAACTATCACTATGAGGACCTTGTAAACCTGCATGAGCTGTACTGTAAGTCCGGCCTTGAAAATCCGGCGGTTATAATCGATACAAACCATGCCAACTCCTCAAAGCAGTGCCTTGAGCAGGTGCGTATAGCCAAAGATGTTGTTCACAGCTGCAATCATAATCCGGAGCTGAGAAAAATGGTCAAAGGGCTTATGATAGAGAGTTATATCGAGGACGGAGCTCAGAAAATCGGAGAGCACATTTACGGTAAATCCATTACAGATCCATGTCTGGGCTGGGAAAAGACAGAAAAACTTATATATGATATTGCCGAAAAGCTAAAATAATACAAGCTCAAAGCCTGACCGATGCAGGCACACCGCCGCGCGGGTGTCAAATCTCGACCGATGCAGGCACACCGCCGCACGGGTGTCACAGCTCTGACCGATGCAGACACGCCGCCGCACGGGTGTCAAATCTCGACCGATGCAGGCACACCGCCGCACGGGTGTCACAGCTCTGACCGATGCAGACACGCCGCCG
>CALXGU010000013.1 GCA_944387905.1 uncultured Clostridia bacterium | reverse complement strand
TTTTTTTTTATTATACCGGCTTTTCCAAAAAAGTCGGGATTTTATACTTGGCTGCCAATTGCATAAAATGTGTATGCAGAGAACAACGAGTGCCTATCATTACACCGTCCAGATCTTCGTTTTCCAGCATTTTCTGAGCGTCTGTATAATACTTTACATTCTCATAGTCTTTGTATTTTTCTTTGACGGATTCTAACTGCGGATCGCATACCGCGCCAAGTACAAAGTCTTCTTTTGAAACAGTGTTTTTTACAAGCGGCGTCATTCTGGAACCGCTTCCTATTACTCCTATTTTGTACATAAAATCCACTCCTTTTTTTATTTTACAGTACCATTTTTATAAGTCGATTTCAATAAACAATTAAGTTTATATTTAGCATAAATCTGCTGTTGATAAACTTATATATTGTGTTATAATTTTTATATGTATATACTTGTATCAGATAGGCCGGCATAAATTATCGGGAAGGTGATTATATGAGCTTGACTTACGGAGGCATCTTGGAAATAACAAGCAACAGGGTCTCGGAGGATTATCTGCATCTAAACTGCTGCGGAATTCAGGAAAACAGAGGAAAACTAAGCGCCGCATACAGACCTGAGGGAAGGCTGGATTATCATATCCTATATATAAAAGAAGGAAGATGCACGGTGACCCGTGACGATAAGGATACGGTTATAAACAAGGGCAACATTATTTTGTACAGACCTTCTGAACCGCAGTTTTACAGCTTTGCGGCAGGTGAAAATGTAACATCGTATTATCTTCATTTCAGCGGATACGGCTGTGACGATATCCTTGAAAAATGCGGACTGTGCAAGCCGATAAGTTATATTTGGAAAAGCGACAGCATGGAACGGATATTTTTGAGAATGACAAGCGAATATATGCTTAAAAAACCTCTTTACACGGAAATGTGTACGGGTCTTTTGCTTCAGTTTCTGTCTTGTGTCGGAAGGTCGATCATCAGGGAACAGAGATCTGTAAATTATGACGGAAATATAGAAAGAATTTGCAATCAGATGCATAAAGATATAGGTAAAAACTATACTGTAGCTCATTATGCGCAAGACTGCAGTCTGAGTATGAGCAGGTTTTCTCATCTGTTCAAAGAGCAAACGGGTGTATCACCAAAGCAGTATTTGACCCGAATAAAAGTTTCCAGAGCCTGTATCTTACTTGAAAATCACGGCTATACAATCGATGAGGCATCACAGGCTGTAGGCATTGAAGACAAAAACTATTTCAGCAGACTTATAAAAATGTATACGGGACACGCTCCGGGATTTTTCAGGAAATTCTGAATGTATGGAAAAGACGCATTCCTTTTTATGGGAATGCGTCTTTTTTATGTTTTATTCTGCACAACGGCGGCATGCATGACATAGGATAAAGAGAAAAGGGGAATTGTGTATATGTATCGTTTCGGTATTTTCGGCAGTGACGCACGTATGAAATATCTGGAAGCGCTGCTTCGCGGCGACGGATATGAGGCGCAGATGTTCAAAGACGGTCAGCTTGATAAATTTATACAGGAAAATGACGTTATAGTATTGCCGGTAAGCCGCAGCTTTGACGATATCCTGCCGCTTTGCACCGGTAAAATCGTCGCGGGCGGGTTTATAGGTGATACACCGTCTGTTGACGGGGTCGGTATAATCAATTATGCCGCAAGCGATTATTTTAAAGTTCGCAATGCGCTTCCGACTGCTGAGGGCGCTTTGAGTATAGCCATGCAGAGAACCGATTATACGCTTTGTGACAGCAATACGGTTGTTGTCGGGTACGGAAATATAGGTAAATGCCTGACAGACCAGCTGCTCTGTCTTGGCGCGTCGGTCACGGTCGCGGCAAGAAAAGAAAGCGACCGGGCTCAGGCTGAAAATTACGGGGCGGCGGCTTGTGATATAAACGCGCTCAGACGCCTGCGTCCGGATGTTATATTCAATACCGTTCCGGCGCTTGTTATTGATAAGCCTGTCCTTGAACATATTGACCCGAATACTTTGATTATTGATTTAGCGTCGATGCCGGGAGGGACTGATTTTAAGTATGCCGAAAAATCCGGCATAACCGCTATTCACGCACTGGGTTTGCCGGGTAAATATGCTCCGAAAACCGCAGGCGATATTTTAAAATGCACTATTATTTCCTTGCTCTCGGAGGTATGAAATGGAAGAAAAACTCAGACTCGGATTTGCAATGTGCGGATCGTTCTGTACCCTTTCCGCAGCAGTGGACGCACTTTGCTCTCTTAAAGATAAATATGATATAACACCCATCATGTCAGGCATAACATATGAGACGGACACCCGGTTTGGAACTGCTGACAGCTTTAAATCACGTGTCACAGATGCGGCGGGCAGAGAGATTATCCATACCGTTGCGCAGGCGGAGCCTATAGGTCCCAAAAAGCTGCTCGATGTTATGGTTATAGCGCCCTGCACCGGAAATACTCTCGCAAAACTTGCGGGCGGCATAACGGATACTTCTGTGACAATGGCAGCAAAAGCTCATCTTAGAAATCAAAGACCGCTGGTCATTGCTCTTTCGACTAACGATGCGCTGTCGGGAAGCGCTAAAAATATCGGCGCGCTGATGAATTATAAAAATGTGTACTTTGTACCGTTTTCTCAGGATAACCCTAAGACAAAGGAACGCTCTTGCATAGCCGATATGTCGCTTATCGATACGACGGTTGAGGCTGCTCTCAGAGGCGAGCAGATCCAGCCCATGATCAAATAAAAATAATCGCCGCGTTTTTACTGCGGCGGTTATTATATACAGGCTGATTTATTGTGACGGTGATACAATGAAAAAAATATTTTTGCTGATTGCTGCGGTAATTATGATATTTGTATCATGTGGCTGCGCGGGTATAAAGTATAGCAGGTATCTTGTCATAGAAAACGGCAAGTCAAGCGTTGTTTTATCACCCGGAGAAAAAACACGGCTGAATGTGACAACTCCGCTCACCGGTCTCCCGGTATATAAAGACCTCAGATTTTATTCTTCAAATGTCTTTGTGGCAGTTGTAGACCGCTCCGGAATCGTGCATGCCGGAGTCTGCGGCAAATCCCGTATAACCGTTACTGACAGCTCAGGGCGCACTGCAAGTATTCTTATAATTGTACAGGGTAAAGACAAGGCGGCATTTTTATTTCTGATTTGTGCCGCTGCTGTTATCGCAGCAGTGTCTGTTATTTTTTTCTTTAAAAAATGCAGAAAAGCCCGCTTTTGATATACAGAAAGTTTTTTGCTTTGCCTTTTTCCTGGAATGTAAAAAATAAAACCGGCAAACTCTGTTTGCCGGTATAAATTTATGCGTCATGCAAGCTTGTTCAGCTTCAATGTCAAGGCGCTCTTCTTTCTGTTGGAATTATTCTTGTGGATAATATTGTTTTTCTCTGCCTTCTCAATTTTCTTTACGGCAACGAGATATGCGGCTTTTGCAGCCTCTTTTTCACCGGCCTGAGCAAGTGAATCAAACTTTTTTATAGAAGATTTAAGCTCTGACTTGATGATTTTATTCTGTAACGTCTTTGTACTTGTTACCAAGCATCTCTTTTTCGCAGATTTAATATTCGGCACGCCCGGCACCTCCTTTTTAATGACTTTTTAAAATAGCAAGTATTATTTTAGCATTAATTTTTTATAAAATCAAGTGTTTTTTTAAAATAGTTTTCTTTTTTATCCGCTCTGTGCGGTATCGGATCTTGCGCAAATTATGTCGTTTTTTTAATTTTATATTAAATTTTGCTTGACATGTGGTACCAAAACATGTAAAATGAATAAAAGTATAAGTATATTTATTTAAGGAAGCACTTTTGGCAGACTTTAAATTTGATTTATCAATATTGGAAAAGGCAAAAAACGGTGACGCTAACGCGTTGGACAGCCTCACTTCTTGCTTTTCCCCCGTTATCCGCGCTATTTCCGGTTCGTATTTTTTATACGGCGGTGACAGCGAGGATCTTTACCAGATAGGTCTTATTGCTTTTTATGACGCTGTGAAAAAATTTGACCTGTCTAAAAACACAGATTTTACCAGATTCGCAAAGGTTTGTATTCACAGCAGAATAATGGATGCCATACGCGAGGCTAACCGCAAAAAGCATTCTCCTCTCAATACCGCAGTCGGTTTTGAAAATATTGACGCTGTGTCAAGCGTCGATCCCGAAAAGCTGTTTTTGGCAAGAGAGCAGCTTCTGACTGTTTATTCTCAGATAGAGGCAAAACTCTCTGATTACGAAAAGCTTGTTTTAAATCTTTATGTAGATGGCCTTTCATATAAAGAAATCGCCCGGCGTGTAGGAAAAAGCGTTAAATCCGTAGATAACGCTATTACGCGTATACGCAATAAACTTATATAATGCCCTTAAAGCTAAGTGGCGGAGCGCTGGTATACAGAGGGAACGGTTCAATTCCGTTTGGGGTAAAAATATTTTCATACCACAAGAGAGGTAAAAGCAAATGTACGAGGACAAAAAAATTATTTGCAAAGACTGCGGCCAGGAGTTTATCTTTACTGCAGGGGAGCAGGAGTTTTATGCAGAAAAGGGCTTTCAGAATGAGCCCCAGAGATGCAAAGCCTGCAGAGACGCTAAAAAAGCGGCTATCAAAGGCCAGCGCGTTCTTTATGATGCAGTCTGTGCAGAGTGCGGCAAGGAGGCCAAGGTTCCTTTTAAACCTACAGAGGACAGACCTGTATACTGCAGCGAGTGCTATGCTAAAATGAAAGAAGAGCAGGCATAATTTGATTGTCAAAACTGACGGTGCGTACTTTTAAAAGTACGCACCGTCTTTTTATTTATTATTTGCAGCGGTTTTATTGACTTATTGATGTATTTGTGGTATCCTGATTTGCGAATAAATCGCAAATCAGGACGGTGAATATTTAATTATGAAAAAATTTTTTGCATTGCTGACAGCGGCGGCGATGCTTATATTTTCGGCAAGCGGGTGCGCTACTTTTGAGAATGAAAAAATCAAAGTGGTGTGCACTACATTTGCCGCATATGACTGGACTCTTAATATAGCCGGATCTGAAAACCCCGATGTCGAAACCGTGCTGCTCTGTGACAGCTCGGCGGATATGCATAGCTACCAGGCTACGGCAGATGATATGATCGAGCTGTCGATGTGTGATATTTTGATATATACCGGAGGCCAGTCGGAAAAGTGGGTGAGCGACGGGGTGTCCTCCAATGATAAGGCGGTTATTATAAATCTGATAGATATATTGGGAGAAAAGGCGAAGATCCAACAGCATGAAGATACAAATGCGCATGAGCATGACGAAGATGAATATGACGAGCATGTATGGCTCTCGCTTAAAAATGCAGTTTTGTTCTGTGACGAAATAGCCCGGGCGCTTTCCGCGGCGGATCCTGAAAACTCTCAGCTGTACTCGGATAACGCCCAAGATTATACGCGTAAACTTACAGATCTTGATGCCGAGTATCGTGAAGCGGTGGACAGCGCTGAAAATGATACGCTTATTTTTGCCGATCGTTTTCCGTTTGTTTATCTGATGGAGGATTACGGCATAAATTATTTTGCGGCTTTTGAGGGCTGTTCTGCAGAGACTGAAGCAAGTTTTGATACTGTTCTGTTTCTTGCGGAAAAAGTTGATGAGCTGAATATCGGCTGTCTTATGACCGTTGACGGATCCCAGTCGCAGATAGCTCAGGCAGTCGCTCAGAATACACATGATCCGGATATGCCTGTCCTTTCTCTGGACTCAATGCAGACCGGAACAGAACAGGGCAAAACATATCTTTCGGTTATGGAGTCTAATCTTGATATAATAAAAAAAGCACTTGATCAGAGGAGTTAATATGGCGCAGATCATATGTGAAAATCTGACACTCGGATATGACGGAAAGACGATACTGAAAGGATTGAATCTGGAAATTCAAAAAGGTCAGTATCTATGCATAACGGGCGATAACGGGTCAGGCAAGACTACGTTTATGAAGACTTTGCTGGGGCTTGTGGCGCCGGTATCCGGAAGGATTTGGGCGTCTGACGGACTTGAATCGGTCCAGATCGGATATCTCCCTCAGCAGACACAGATACAGCGTGATTTTCCCGCGTCGGTCTATGAGATCGTTTTGTCGGGATGTCTTAACAAGACCCGGGGCCTGTTCTATTCCAAACAGCTCAGACAGCGTGCGTTTGATAATATGAAAAAGGTCGGCATCGAGGATCTTGCCATGAAAAGTTACAGACATCTTTCAGGCGGACAGCAGCAGAGAGTTCTGCTTGCACGCGCGCTGTGTGCGGCGGATAAGATGCTGTTGCTGGACGAGCCTGTCAGCGGGCTTGATCCGGCGGCAGCACAGGATATGTATTCTATTATTCAGAGCCTCAATCGGGACGGAATGACTGTGATCATGATAACCCACGATATGTCTGCTGTCAGACAGTACGCCACGCACATCCTGCATATCGGCAGTGACGTGTTTTTCGGCAGCAAGTCCGAATATCTTGCAAAGTACTCATTATAGGAGGGCAGGGCTGTGTTTGAAAAACTGTTCTATTATTTTCAATTTGAATTTGTAATATACGCACTTGTAGTGGGCGTACTGATAGCGTTGTGCTCCTCTCTTTTCGGAGTTACGCTCGTGCTCAGGAGACTGTCGTTTATCGGCGACGGGCTTTCGCATGTCGCGTTTTTGGGTGTCGCCGCTGCGGCAGTCATGAATATGACGGATAATATGCTTGTGGTGCTGCCTGTGACGATTCTTTGCGCAGTACTTGTGCTTTGTGCAGGACAGAATTCCAAAATCAAGGGCGACGCGTCGATGGCGGTGCTGTCAGTGGGGGCTTTAGCGATAGGATATCTGATACTGAATATTTTTTCCCCGTCTGCGAATGTTTCTGCGGATGTCTGCGGCACGCTTTTCGGCTCGGTGTCAATTTTGACGCTAAAAAAATACGAGGTGTTTTTATGCGCTGCTGTTGCTGCAGTCGTGGTTTTACTGTTTGTGATGTTTTACAACCGTATTTTTTCCGTCACCTTTGACGAGGATTTTGCCAGAGCGACCGGCATACACGCGGGTGTTTACAACGTCGTTATGGCTGTCATCATCGCGGTGATAATAGTCTTGGGTATGAAGCTTGTCGGTTCGCTTCTGATAACGGCGCTTGTGGTATTTCCGGCACTGTCCGCAATGCGGCTGTTCAGCAGCTATCGTACTGTGACGGTGTTTTCAGCGGTATTTTCGGTGGTGTGCGCCGTTTTAGGCATAATAGCTGCACTGCTCACCGGCGCGCCGGTAGGCTCGGCGGTGGTCGCGGCCGATATTATAGGTTTTGCAGTCTGCGTTTTCGCAGGAGCCATTGTAAAGCGTGTTTGAATCTGTCCGATGAAATGATTTGCGGCACGATCTGTCCAACGGCTTGTTCAGCGCAGTATATCATAACATATTAAAAAATACACGAAAGCAGGTCGCTCCCGTGTATTTATTATATATTATTCTGAAACAGCTCACGCCTGAACTGCGTATCGTAAAGTATCTTATATGTACCGCCAGCTTTGAGCAGCTCACTGTGCGTCCCGCGCTGATCTATGACGCCGTCTTTCAGTACGATTATTTCGTCTGCCGCCATGATCGTCGAGAGCCTGTGGGCTATGATAAGGCTTGTACGTCCCGACATCAGCGGCACAAGCGCCTGCTGTATGGCATATTCGCTTATGCTGTCAAGTGAGCTTGTCGCCTCGTCAAGTATAAGCAGACACGGGTCTTTCAGTATGGCGCGTGCTATAGATATACGCTGCTTTTCGCCTCCTGACAGCTTAAAGCCGCGATTGCCTACAAGAGTATCATATCCGTCGGGAAGAGTCATTATAAAATCGTGGATATTTGCGTCCTTGCATGCGGATATTATCTCCTGTTCTGTTGCGTCTTCTTTGGCAAACAGCAGGTTTTCCTTTACGGTTGAGTTGAACAGATAGCTCTCTTGAGTTACAATCGCAATATTTGATCTCAAAAACTTAAGGTCAAGCTGACGTACATCTATACCGTCAAACAGAACTTGCCCGTCTGTGACATCGTAAAGTCTGGGGATAAGTCCTGCTATCGTGGATTTTCCGGCTCCGGAGGTGCCTACAAGCGCTACTGAACGTCCGGGCTTGAGTTCAAAGCTGATGCCTTTGAGTATCTCCTTATCCTCGGTATATTTGAAGTGCACGTCTTTGAATTCAACATGACCGCTTGCGCTTTCAGGCTTTATCGCGTCCGGCGGAGACTCGATATCTACCGGCATGTCGTAATATTCAAAGATCCTTACAAAAAGCGCCATCGATCGAACTACGTCCACCTGTATTCCGAACAGCTGCTCGACAGGTCTGTACAGTCTGCTCAGCAGCGTGACTACGACCGTTATATCTCCTACGGTAAGGCTTGTTATTCCGAATTTAATTATCATTATTCCGCCCAGCAGGTAAATTATCAGAGGATTCATGCCGTTGAGCACACCCATTACCCTCCAAAACCACATGCCTGCCATTCGCTCTTTGATCGTAAGACGCATACATTCACGGTTTGTATCGGTATATTTTTTCAGATCCTGTTGTTCGCGTGTGAATATCTTAGTCAGCTGCTGGCCGCTGACAGACAGCGTTTCGTTTAAAATACTATTCATTTTATCCGACTGCTCTTGTGTCTGCGTTGCTATTTTCCAGCGGCGCTTTCCTACATTTATCGTCGGAAACGAAAGTATCGGAATAATACATACTCCCACTATGGCCAGTAACCAGTTCTTCTCGATCAGTGCCACTGCCGTTACCACTATCGTACATATATTGCTGAATATGCTTGACATGGTGCCGGATATTACGCTTTGCACTCCGCTTATATCGCTTGTCATGCGTGTTATTATTTCGCCCTGCTGATTTGATGTGAAAAATTTCTGCGGCATTTTCTGAAGATGTTCGTACATCTGATTTTTCATATCAAACGCTATATGCTGCGCTACCCATGTATTTACGTATGTCTCCACGGCGGATATAAGATTGGAAAGCAGCAGTACAAAAAATGAGATTATGACAAGCTGTATAAGCACATCGAGATTTTTGTTATACAGTCCCTCATCTATCATTTTTCCGGTCAGAATGCTCGGCAGTACTCCCAGTACAGACGATGCGATAATTGCCGTAAACACAACAAATAAATGCAGCTTATACGGCTTCAGATATGAAAATATTCGAAGTACCAGCTGCTTTGTGATTTTAGGCATATTTTGTTTTTCTTCTTCAGACAGCGTTCTTCCGATAGAGCGCCTGCCTCCGTATGAATGTGCCATATATCACACCTGCCTTTATTGTTCATATTATAAACCATTTGTCAAGCCATTTCAATCACAAAACATATTAAACTGTTGCTTTTATCTTTACTTTAATTTATACTGTATATATGAAAAATTCCGTAAGGAGAATGAAATGAAAAAAAAGATTATAATCGGATGCGTGTCCGCTGTCTTGGTGATCGCCGCGGGAATTTTCGGCGGGATAAAAATCAAACAGTATCTTCCTTATTATTTTGATAAGACAGGAAAACATCAGCAGGATATAGAATACGTTCTTACCATTGAAAAAAGCGATTTTGAAAATGAAGTCGCAGTACGCCTTGAAAATGAAGGCATTATTATCTCGGCGGTAAGGTTTCTGGGGTATCTGCATAAAAATTACCCCGACTTTGTATGGTATAACGGGATCTATACAGTTAACGCTCAGATGTCGTATGAACAGCTGTGTCAAAAGCTTCAGTCGCCTGATTACCGTATCGAGTATGTGAAGTTTACTGTTCCTGAGGGCAAAAGTGTTGAGCAAATATCCCAAATAGTTGAAAAGTCTGGACTTTGCACGGCGCAGGAGTTTTTGGAGGCTGCGGACAGCTATGATTATAATTACAGCTTTATGTCTGAGCTTAAAGCCCGTGACCAGTCAAAAATAGGGTACAAGCTTGAGGGCTTTCTTTTCCCTGCTACATATGAGTTCAGAAGCGATACTGTAACCCCCCGTGATATTGTAGACAGAATGCTGTCGGCATTTCAGGGGTATGTGACAGAGGATATAGTTACAAAGGCGGCGGATATGGGTCTGTCTCTTAATGAGCTTATCACATTCGCATCTGTTGTTCAGGCGGAGGCACTGTCCGACGAGTCAATGACAAAGGTATCATCTGTGTTCTGGAACAGGCTGAATTCTCAAACACTCAGACAGCTTCAGTCTGATCCTACAACTTCATATGCCAAATCGCTCAGAGATCTGCCGGGATATACTCAAGCTATGTACGATGCCTATGATACATATACATGCATCGGTCTGCCGATAGGTCCTGTGAATTGTCCGGGTATGGATATGATAAATGCAGTGCTGAATCCCGATGATACGGATTATTATTATTTTGTGACAGATTCGCAAGGCAACTTCTACTACAATAAAACTTATGCAGAGCATGTAGCTACTTGTTATGAAATAGGTCTTTGGAAATAAACTGCTGTTTTAACGATAAACTCAATAAAAACCGCAATATTTTATAAAGTATTGCTGTTATGCGGTAAATATATGAATAACGCCGGGTCCGTATAAGGACCCGGCGTTTTTAAATAACAGCGTGCTTGAATTTTTATGTCTGAAAGAGTGATGAATTTATCTGCGTTGTTATTTTACAGGCGATATTTATATGCGAATACTTTCAGCTTCTGATTATAAATTGCATTGTCATTAATATCAAAGCTGTAAATATAATCACCGATAAATACGCACAAGCCCTGATACATCAATTCATCGTCATATTATAAGTGTAAAAAATATAAATAGTGTTACAATAATTTTTTTGATAATTTAAAAGATTTTCTAATATATTGGATAGATATCTGCTTTTTATCAAAAAATATCACGGAAAATAATAAAAAAGTCCGATTTATCAGACTTTCTTATTATGCGTTCTTTTATTAATATATGAAGTTTAGGGGCAAACAAAAAGATGCCGTTGACACATGGGTATCTCAGACTATATAAAAGAAGCCCGGAGCAAAAATTGACTCCGGACTCTGTCTAAGCAATATAAAAAAGATATTTTCGGTTTTTGGGCAGTGGAATCAGGAGTCTTGTAACACGCAAAAAGTCGGCGGCGACAGCAAGTCGTTGTGAGAGTGCTTGCTGCCAAACAGGCACGCCAAGCGTGACTTTTTGCGAAAAAGGAGGAGCAAGGGAGCGGGCAATGGCTTATTTTCTGTCGTAGACAAAAAATAAGTCGGAGCAAAGTAAACTTTGCTCCGACGTGGCGGAGGGAAAGGGATTCGAACCCTTGTGCCTTTTGGGCAAACGGTTTTCAAGACCGCCTCGTTATGACCGCTTCGATATCCCTCCGTGCCCGAATATTTTAACATAACAAATTATATTTGTCAATACAATAGCATAATTTACCGTTCATTATTTACAGGCATGATAAAAAGCGGTGTCTTTCAGGCATTGGTTTCTCAGCTCTAAATCCTTTTTTCGTGTTTTCAGCTCGTTGAAAAATTCGCGCGTCGTGCCTGCCGACATCGGCTGTATGTAGTGACTGCTCGCCAGCAGCGCCTCCCGGCTCGGGTATGAGTCATAGTAGCCTCCGCACAGTCCGCTGTGGTCGCTGCCTCCTGAAATGAAGAGGTCTTTACGCAGAGCCAGTTCAAATGCCTCAAGCTGCTGCTCCTTTTTTACATCGGGGTGCCAAACCTCAATCCCGTCCAGTCCCTGTTCTATGAGCATCGGCACGTACTGCAGCTGATTGTTTGGGTGCGCAAGCACGGCAATTCCCCCCGCCTTATGGATAAGCTCTATCAGCTCGCCCGACGTTTTCTGGCGTATATCGGATTTTACGGTGCTGCGCTTTGCGCCGTAGTTTTTATGGAAAAACTCCATGTATTCGGACTGTCTGACAAGACCCTTGGCTTTCATGGCGGCAAAAACGTGATTGTTGCAAAGCCACGTTATCCCGCGGTTGTAATCCAAAACCTCCTGCCAGGTGATGCCGCTTATGCCGCCGTCCTGTATGGCGCGTTCAAACAGCACGCGCGTCTGGTGCGTCTCCTTTTCGCTCAGTCGGTCAAGGTACTCGCGCATAGGTTTATAATCAGGGTCAAAGTCAAATCCGACGATGTGAAAGCGTTGCGGTTCCTTTACGGTAAATTCCGCGCCGAAAATAAATTTCATGCCCAGCTCATTACATGCAGCTTCCATTTGACCGCAGCCGCTTACAGTATCGTGGTCGGTCAGCGCCAGCGCACCGTAGCCCTCGTCCCTGGCGACGCAGGCAAGCTGCTTTGGCGTATACGGTCCGTCCGAGTGCGTGGAATGTAAATGCAGGTTGGCATACAGCTTCATTTTTATCACCTCATGTATATTATACGGTATGCAATGACCGAAAGTAAAGTATCTGAGAAAATTTTGTGCGCAAAAATATTGCGTTATACGAAAAATTGGTATATACTTATAATCACATAAAAAGGAATGAAAAGGAGACTTAGGTCATGTACGACAGAATTTATAATTTTTCGGCAGGTCCTTCCATGCTGCCTGTACCGGTACTTGAGAAAGCGCGTGATGAACTTTTGAATTACAAAGGTTCAGGCATGTCTGTTATGGAAATGAGTCATCGTTCAAAGTTTTTTGACGATATTATCGTTGAAGCCGAAAAGCTGATGCGCGAAGTCATGAATATCCCGGATAATTATAAGGTGCTGTTTTTGCAGGGCGGAGCGTCTTTGCAGTTCGCGAGCGTTGCAATGAACCTTATGAAAACAGGTAAGGCTGACTATGTGGTTACCGGTCAGTTTTCCGGCAAGGCTTATAAGGAAGGCCAGAAATACGGCGATGCTCATCTTGCCGCTACGACTAAGGACGAGAACTTTACACGTATTCCGCGTCAGGAGGAGCTTGATCTGCGTCCTGATGCCGATTTTGTACATATTTGCTTCAATAATACTATTTTCGGCACAAAGTGGGATTATATCCCTGATACTCACGGCGTTCCGCTTGTTGCGGATATGAGCTCCTGCATTCTTTCTGAGCCTGTAGATGTCTCAAAATTTGCTCTTATATATGCCGGAGCACAGAAAAATGTCGCGCCGGCAGGACTTACTATCGTTATTGTCAGGGAGGATCTGCTCACTGACGATCTGCCCGGTTATGTTCCCACTGTATGCAGCTATAAAGTGATGGCTGATAACGGCTCAATGTACAATACTCCGCCATGCTATCCTATCTATATCTGCAAGCTTGTTCTTGAATGGATAAAGGATCTGGGCGGACTTGAGGCTATGCAGAAAATAAACAAGAGAAAAGCCGATAAGCTATACGCATGTCTTGACAACAGCAAGCTGTTTAAAAATCCCGTTGTGCATCAGTGCCGTTCCATGATGAACGTAACATTCCGTGCTCAGGATGACGATATAAATGCCAAATTCGTTAAGGAGAGCGCCGCCGCAGGTTTCCAGAACCTCAAGGGCCACCGTTCAGTCGGAGGTATGCGCGCGTCTATCTATAACGCGATGCCTGAGGAGGGCATTGATAAGCTCATCAAATTTATCGAGGATTTTGAAAAAGCCAATTCGTAAAACTGACAATGCCGTTTGTATATTATTATATAAATGTATAATTTTACATTTGATTTGACTTGAAAAATAAAGCCCGTTTTCGGGCTTTATTTTTTTGTGCAAAATTGACAAAATTCAACCGCGCGTATTGTACATTTTATCAAATGCGACGTTTTGAAATTTATTTTTGTTTTTTTCTTGATTTATTTAAACCGATAATGTATAATTGATAAAACGATATCGATAAAAGGTGACTGATAAATGAAAATACAGGGTATTTCGACCCAGACTCTCAGAAGACTGCCTTATTATCTGAACTATCTTGTCAGCAATGAGACAGAAAGCGGCGGATATATATCCGCGGCGGCTGTTGCGGCGGCTCTTAATCTTAATGAGGTACAGGTCAGAAAAGATCTTGCTACTGTATGTCAGACTAGGGGAGTGCCGAAAAAAGGCTTTTTCGTAGGCGACCTGATAGAGGGTATAAGAGACTGTCTGGGACAGAATAATGTAAACGACGCCATACTCGTGGGCGCGGGAAATCTGGGAAGAGCGCTATTGTCGTATAAGGGCTTTGAACAATACGGACTGAATATTGTGGCTGCGTTTGATCTTAAGGAAGGTACCGCAAACGGGAAAAAAATATTTGCGCTCAGCAAGCTTTCCGATATAATATCCAGACTGAATATAAAAATTGCCGTTATTACGGTGCCCGCAGAGTCAGCGCAAAGCGTTTGTGATATACTTACCCGAAACGGGATACTGGCGATATGGAATTTTGCGCCGGCACATCTTAAGGTGCCCTACGGAGTTTTGGTACAAAACGAGAATATGGCATCATCACTGGCTGTACTGTCAAATCATCTTAAGTCCGAAATGGATAAAAAGCTTTGATTTTTACGCCGAACGCCGGCTGGTATCATTAATTGAGTTTATAAATAAGCCTTATAACATATTGAAAAGAATAAACGGGAGGAAATTTTCAAATGGCTAAAGAATACGCAATCGTAGACAATGTTGAAACGCTCGAAAAAGCTTTATCGGAGCTGAGAGCGGCACAGAAAGAGTTTGCAACGTATACGCAGGAGCAGGTGGATAAGATCTTCCTTGCTGCCGCGACGGCTGCAAACAAGGCAAGAATACCTCTTGCCAAAATGGCTGTTGAGGAGACCGGTATGGGTGTTGTAGAGGATAAGGTCATCAAAAACCACTATGCGGCCGAATATATCTACAATGCATATAAAAACACAAAAACATGCGGTGTGGTGGAAGAGGATACGGCTTACGGTATCAAAAAAATCGCCGAGCCGATCGGTGTTATTGCCGCTGTTATTCCTACAACAAACCCCACTTCTACCGCTATTTTCAAAACTCTCATTTCTCTTAAGACGAGAAACGGAATTATTATCAGCCCGCATCCGAGAGCTAAAAAATCTACGATCGAGGCGGCAAAAATCGTACTTGAAGCTGCTGTAGAGGCGGGAGCGCCTGAGGGTATAATCAGATGGATCGATATTCCCAGTCTTGAACTTACAAACCTTGTAATGAAAGAGGCGGATATAATCCTTGCAACAGGCGGTCCGGGTATGGTAAAAGCTGCTTATTCAAGCGGCACACCTGCTTTGGGCGTCGGAGCCGGAAATACTCCCGCTATAATAGACGAGTCGGCGGATATCGTTCTTGCTGTCAACTCGATCATTCACTCCAAAACATTCGATAACGGCATGATCTGCGCGTCTGAGCAGTCGGTCATCGTTGATAAGAAGATCTATGATAAAGTCAAGGCGGAGTTTGCAGCGCGCGGATGTTACTTCCTTGACAAAAACGAGACCGAAAAGGTCAGAAAGACGATCATCATAAACGGCGCTTTGAACGCCAAGATAGTCGGTCAGAGACCTGTTACTATTGCCAAGCTTGCAGGCGTTGATGTGCCTGAGAGCACAAAGGTGCTTATAGGCGAGGTCACAAGCGTTGATCTTTCCGAAGAATTTGCTCATGAAAAACTGTCGCCTGTTCTTGCAATGTATAAAGCCAAGGATATTAAGGATGCGTTTGCAAAAGCCGAACAGCTTATTGCCGACGGCGGTTACGGTCATACCTCTTCTATATATCTTGATGTCCTGACCCAGAAAGATAAACTGGATGAATTTGCAGCACGCATGAAAACTTGCCGTATTCTTGTCAATACTCCTTCTTCACAGGGCGGTATAGGCGATCTGTATAACTTTAAGCTTGCACCGTCTCTCACTCTGGGCTGCGGTTCATGGGGCGGAAACTCCGTCAGTGAAAACGTCGGTGTAAAACACCTTTTGAATATCAAAACAGTTGCGGAGAGGAGAGAAAACATGCTTTGGTTCAGAGCACCTGAAAAGGTTTATCATAAAAAGGGATGTCTGCCTGTTGCTCTTGATGAGCTCAAGACGGTCATGAATAAAAAGAGAGCGTTTATCGTAACGGATACTTTCCTTTATGAAAACGGATATACAAAACCTATCACTGACAAGCTGGATGAGATGGGCATAGTACATGAGACATTCTTTGATGTCGCTCCTGATCCGACTCTCGGCTGTGCAAAGAAAGGCGCGGCTCAGCTTACCGCATTCAAGCCGGATACCATTATTGCCCTCGGCGGCGGCTCTGCTATGGACGCCGCAAAGATCATGTGGGTGCTCTATGAACATCCCGAGGCGGATTTCATGGATATGGCAATGCGTTTTGTTGATATCAGAAAGAGAGTTTATACTTTCCCCAAGATGGGTGAAAAGGCATACTTTATTGCCATACCGACCTCTGCCGGTACCGGTTCTGAAGTAACACCGTTTGCTGTTATTACCGATGAGACGACAGGAGTCAAGTATCCGCTTGCAGACTATCAGCTTATGCAGAATATGGCTATAACAGAT
>CALXGU010000012.1 GCA_944387905.1 uncultured Clostridia bacterium | reverse complement strand
TTTTTTGGATTCTATCATGGACGTACCCATACCGCCCTTGATACCGTGGTTTATACACGGAGCATATGCAATAATTATAGATGGACCGTGATACGCCTCAGCCTCTGCAAAAGCTTTGACGCACTGCGCATCGTCAGCGCCCATTGCAACCTGAGCTACATATACATATCCATATGAACGGGCTATAGCGCCAAGATCCTTTTTCTTTGTAGTTTTACCGGCAGCGGCAAATTGTGCTACCGAACCGGAAGGTGTGGACTTGGAAGCCTGACCTCCTGTATTAGAGTATACCTCTGTATCAAATACAAGAACATTTACATCTTCATTTGATGCCAGTACATGATCAAGACCGCCAAAGCCTATATCATATGCCCATCCGTCACCGCCTAAAATCCAGATAGATTTTTTAGCGATATATTCTTTATGTATAAGGATCTCTGCTGCAAGGGCTTTACCCTCATCACAGCAGTTGACTTTTTCAAGCGCTGCTATAAGATTGTCCGTATCCGCTCTGTTTGCTTTACTGTCATTATATGTCTGCTTCCACGCATCAACGGCTGATTTGTAATCAGCATCATCTGTTTTAGCATATAGCTGATCTATCAGATCTGTAACCTTATCACGCAGCTGCTTAGAACCGAGGTACATTCCGTATCCGTGCTCTGCGTTATCCTCAAACAGTGAGTTTGCCCAAGCAGGACCAAAACCTCTTTTATTTACTGTATACGGAGTTGCTGGTGAGCTTCCGCCCCAGATTGACGAACAGCCTGTTGCGTTTGAGATAAATGCTCTGTCTCCGAAAAGCTGAGTCATAAGTTTGGCGTAAGGTGTCTCACCGCAGCCCGCGCATGCGCCTGAGAATTCAAGAAGCGGCTGTTTGAACTGCGAGCCTTTTACGCTTTCAAGTTTAATAGAATCAAACACATCCTGTTTATCCGATACTTTATTGACACAGTAATTGAAATATTTCTGCTTTTCAATCTGACTGTCAAGCGGCATAAGTTCTATTGCGTTTGTCTTACATGCTGTTATACATACTCCGCAGCCTGTACAGTCAAGAGCAGAAATGCTGATTGTAAACTGATATTTGTCAAGACCTTTACCAAGCATCTTTTTGGATTCAAAGCCTGCAGGAGCTGCCTCGACCTCCGCGGAGTTAAGCACGAACGGACGTATTACTGCGTGCGGACAAACAATAGAGCACTTATTGCACTGAACGCATTTATCAACATTCCAAGACGGAACCTTAACGGCAACGCCTCTCTTTTCAAATGCAGCGGCACCCTGAACCATATGACCGTCAACATAATCATTGAATGCCGATACGGGAAGTTTATCGCCTTCCTGCTTATTTACCGGTATAAGGATATTTTCGACATATTCTTTAAGATCTTTTCTGTCTGTTTCAACAGTCTCTTTAACAGTTTCAACATCAAGATCTTTCCAGGCCTGCGGAACATTTACTTTTACAGCGCCTTTAACGCCCGCCTCGATAGCAGCATGGTTCATATCGACGATTGCCTGACCTTTTTTGCTGTATGAATAGGTTGCGGCATCCTTCATATACTGTACTGCTTCAGCCTCCGGTATAATATTTGCAATTTTGAAGAAAGCAGCCTGAAGAATAGTATTTATTCTTCCGCCCAAGCCGATTTTTGCAGCAATGTCAATACCGTCTATGATATAAAAGTTTATATCATTTTGAGCAATATATTTTTTCATATCGTTGGGAAGTCTCTTATCAAGCTCCTCAACTGACCATGGGCAGTTAAGAAGGAAAGAACCGCCTTTCTTGACATCCGTGACCATATCATACTTACCGACATATGAAGGATTATGACAGGCAACAAAATCAGCTTTTTTGATAAAGTAAGTAGATTTTATCGGATTATCACCAAATCTCAGATGAGATATGGTAACGCCGCCTGATTTTTTGGAGTCATAGGCAAAATAAGCCTGAACGTATTTGTCAGTATGGTCGCCTATTATCTTAATAGAGTTTTTATTAGCACCTACCGTACCGTCTGAACCCAGTCCCCAGAACTTACACGAAACAGTACCCGGAGCAGTCGTATCCGGATCTTCAACGTCATCAAGAGAAAGATTTGTAACGTCATCGACGATGCCGATAGTAAATTCATGTTTGGGTGAATCACTTGCAAGGTTGGCATAAACTGAGCAAATATTGCCGGGAGTGGTATCCTTTGAGCCCAAACCGTATCTTCCGCCTACTACAGTTACATTTGCAAATTTAGTACCTGCAAGAGCGGCAACGACATCAAGGAACAGCGGTTCACCGAGTGAACCGGGCTCTTTTGTTCTGTCAAGAACTGCAATTGATTTTACAGTCTCCGGAAGAACGCTGAGCATATGCTTTACAGAAAACGGTCTGTAAAGACGAACTTTTACAAGACCCACTTTCTCACCGCGAGCATTAAGATAGTCGACTACCTCTTCAATAGTATCACATACAGAGCCCATTGCTACAATAACGCGCTGTGCATCTGGTGCGCCGTAGTAATTAAAGAGTTTATAGTCGGTACCTATCTTATCGTTGATTTTATTCATATATTCTTCAACAACGTCAGGCAGCGCATTGTAATACTTATTGCAGCTCTCACGTGCCTGGAAGAAAATATCAGGATTCTGAGCAGAACCTCTCAAAACAGGATGTTCCGGATTGAGCGCCTTTTTTCTAAACTCTTCAACCGCTTTAAAGTCAAGCATGTCCGCAAGATCTTTGTAATCCCAAACTTCGATTTTTTGTAACTCATGGGAAGTACGGAAACCGTCAAAGAAATGAAGGAAAGGAACTTTGCCCTTAATAGCAGAAAGATGTGCAACAGCGGCAAGATCCATTACCTCCTGGACATTACCTGCACAAAGCATTGCAAACCCTGTCTGGCGACAAGCCATAACGTCTGAATGATCACCGAATATAGACAAAGCATGAGACGCAAGAGCGCGGGCAGAACAGTGAATGACTCCAGGGAGCTGTTCACCTGCTATTTTATACATGTTAGGGATCATCAACAACAAACCCTGAGATGCTGTATAAGTAGTAGTAAGAGCACCTGCAGCCAGTGAACCGTGAACGGTACCGGCAGCACCGCCCTCAGACTGAAGCTCTACCACTTTAACCTTTTGTCCGAATACATTGACTCGTCCTTCGGCAGACCATTTGTCTGTAACTTCCGCCATTACGGAAGACGGTGTTATCGGATAAATACCGGCAACATCCGTAAACGCATATGCTACATGTGCAGCAGCATTGTTACCATCCATGGTTTTCATTTTTCTTGCCATGAATTTGTTCCTCCTTAAATTATCAAAAATTAAATATTCAAAGTCACTATCATATATTTTAACACCTTACTTACTCGATGTAAAGTGGAAAAAATATAATTTTAGTATAATTTTTAATTAAATTTTTTGTGTTATATTGTAAAATTTTGATTATTGTTTTAAAATATAGAAAAGTATTGTAGAAACGGATTTTATCATGGTTAACAGAATTTTGTCATTTGGAATAAACGGAATAGATTCTTTCCCGGTTTTTGTCGAAACAGATCTGTCACGCGGTTTGCCTGCATTCGATATTGTAGGAATGCCGGATACTGCTGTCAGAGAAGCTAAAGAACGTGTAAGAAGCGCCTATAAGAATACAGGTCTTACTTTTCCGGTGAAACGCATTACAGTCAATCTTGCTCCGGCTAATATACGCAAAGAAGGATCTGTTTTCGATTTGCCTATTCTGCTTGGCATTTTAAGTGCATCGGAAAGTATGAATTTAAAAACCGACGACTGCGCTTTTGCAGGTGAGCTGTCACTTATGGGCGATGTTCGGCAAATAACTGGAGTACTGCCCATGATACTAAAAGCTCGTGATATGGGAGTCAGTTCAATATTTATACCTGAGGAAAACCGAGCTGAAGCTGAATACATAGACGGCATAAGTATTTATCCAGTAAAAAACGTATCGCAGCTTTTAGCCCACCTGAGCGATAATCAGAAAATAGAACCGATAAAAGTCAAAGAATTTCAAGCGGGTATAACATGTGATTTTGATGTTGATTACAGTGAAGTCATGGGTCAGTATGCCGCTAAAAGAGCAATAGAAATAGCGGCGGCGGGAGGCCACAATATTCTGATGATCGGTCCTCCCGGTAGCGGTAAAAGCATGCTTGCCAAAAGACTGCCTACTATCCTGCCTCCTCTGTCTTTTAAAGAAGCGATAGATTGCACCGTGATATATTCAGTTGCGAACAAACTTAACGGCGGAGGTCTTGTAACACAGCGTCCATTCAGATCTCCGCATCATACAGTAAGCAGCGTAGCATTATGCGGAGGCGGACAAAATCCAAAACCCGGAGAAATATCGCTTGCCCACTGCGGCGTTTTATTTCTTGATGAGTTTCCCGAATTTTCCGCAAAATCAATAGACTGCATGCGTGCGCCGCTTGAAGATGGCAAAATAACTGTATCCCGCGCAAAAGGCTCTGTCACCTATCCTTCGAATTTTATGCTCGTCTGTGCGATGAATCCATGTAAATGCGGTTATCTCGGACATCCCACACGAAAATGTACATGCACTCAGCACCAGATAGACAAATATATATCACATATTTCAGGTCCGATGCTTGACAGAATAGATATACATATCGACGTACCGGCAATCGCCTATAAAGAAATAAGTTCTGACAGATCCGCCGAACAGATACGTCAATGCGTCTTAGAAGCAAGACGGCTTCAGTATAAACGTTACAAAGGAACCGGTATATATAAAAATTCTGATTTGACCTCTTCGCTTATTAAAAAATACTGTATTTTGACCGAAGATGCAAAGGATGCTCTAAAAAACAGTTTTGACAGATTGAATATAACAGGACGCGGCTATACCAAAGTTCTGAAAATCGCCAGAACGATTGCTGACTTGGAAAAATCCGATCAGATAACGAAACTCCATATTCTTGAGGCGATTCAGTATAGGTCTCTGAACAAATACGGAAACAATATGTAATAAAAGCGCTTACAGCCATATACTGTAAGCGCTTTTGTTCATGAATTTTTAATATCAGTCCAAAGTGATGAATAATAATCGAGAGTATCCTGCGGCAGATTAGTATAAACCTGTGATTTTTCAAGTATTTCATCAGTAGGATATGCAATCAGCTCATTTTTTGTTTCATCATCAAGATTTTCATAAACCTGCTGCTGGGGTGTTGAATAGCATGTTTCCGCACGATTGAGTTCGGCAATATCCTGTCTGCACAAAAAATTTATATATTTTTCTGCTGCTTCTTTATTTTCAGAGCCTTTGACAACACACATGGCATCTACAAACATATTTGTGCCTTCTTCCGGTATCACATAGTCAAGGTCACTGTTTTCCTCCATCATTGTAAGAACGTCACCGCCGTAAGCTGGTGTCATGTAAGCAGATCCGCTTTCCATAAGGTTGAATATTTCATCGGAAACAAAAGCCTGAAGATTTTTTTTGAGTGTTATAACTTCCTGAGCAGCCGTATCAAGCACTGCTGTATCTGTAGTGTTTACATCTTCGTTATTTTTTATTAAAGTCAAACCAATAGCATCGCGTGAATTATTATACATCAGCGTTTTTCCGCTGTATCTTTCATCCCAAAGCGCAGACCAGCTTGTAGGGGTTTCAGTAACATATTGCTTATTATACAGCAGACCTATTATTCCCCAAGTATAAGGTACAGAATACTTGTTATCGGGATCATATTCAAGACCTTTGAAATTATCCATGATATACTGATAATTAGGTATATTGTCAAAATTTAAAGGTTCAACCATATCTTCTTCTATAAGGCGAGATATCATATAATCTGACGGGAAAATCACGTCATATTTGGCAGCACCGTTTTTAAGGGTTGCATACATTGATTCGTTGTTGTCATATTCATCATATATGACTTTTATACCTGTCTCTTCTTCAAACAGATCGTTTACACTGCTGTCTATATATTCACCCCAGTTATAAACGTAAACCACTTCATTTGCCTGATATGAACTGCATGAGCTTAAGCACATGACTGTCATCATAACAATTATGACCAATACACTTAATTTTTTCATTTTAATTCCTCCCTTGATTTTCTTTTATCAAAAATATTAACCGCAATAAGCACTGCCAGTACGCACAGCAGCATAATAGCGCACAGAGCATTTATGCTGAGCGGGATTTTACGTTTAGTTATTGTATAAATAACGGTAGATAAAGTTGAAAAAGCGTTTCCGCGTACAAAGAATGTAACGACAAAATCATCGATAGATAATGTAAAAGCCATTAAAAATGCCGAAATTATTCCGGGTATAAGTTGCGGGAACACCGCCTTAAAAAACGCGTTTACAGGTGTAGCGCCCAAATCCTGTGCTGCTTCATACAGATGAGAATCTACATGCCTGAGCCTTGGTGTTATAGCGAGAATAACATAAGGGATGTCAAATGTTATATGCGCCAGCAATACAGTTAAAAATCCGCCCGGGATATTAAATGCCACAAACAGCAGCAACAGCGAAATACCTGTGATGATATCAGGATTCAGCACCGGTATGTACGTCACATTCATTATCGCTTTTTTCTTCCACTTTTTAAAGTTTGAAAGACCAATGGCTGCCGCCGTCCCGATTATAGTGGAAATCACCGATGCAAGCGTTGCTATAATCAATGTATTCAGGAGCGCCCGCAATATTTCTTCATCATGAAAAAGTTCTTCGTACCATCTGAGCGAAAACCCGTTGAACGCCACATTTGAGTTGGAAGAATTGAAGGAAAAAAATATCAGAAGCAAAATAGGTGCATAGAGAAAGAAAAACACCAGAAAAATATATATTTTCGAAAAAATTCTGCTCACAGTATCCCCTCCTTCGTTTCATCGTCGAGGAAACCGAATATTACCAGTGTAACTATCATTATTAGCATCATTACCAGGCTGATAGCAGCGCCAACGTTGAAATTATAGTTTTGATTAAACATATCATTTATAACGTTGCCTATAAGATATACTTTTCCGCCACCCAGTTTTTCCGAAATCACAAATGTAGAAAGACATGGTATAAAAACCATTATGATTCCGGAATAAATGCCGGGCATTGACAATGGTAATGTGATTTTAGTAAATACGTTTACAGAATTTGCGCCCAAATCCTGCGCGGCTTCGATTACCTTGTTATCCAGCTTTTCAAGTGACGTGAATATAGGCAATACCATAAATGGCAGGTAGTTATATATCAGCCCCAGAATAACGGAAAAAGAGGTGTCAAGCAGTTTTACAGACGGAATGTTAAGAAATCCTAACAGCTTATTTATTATTCCGTTATCCATAAGTATATTTTGAAGCGCCTGCGTGCGCAGGACAAGATTTATCCACATGGGCAGCATTAAAAGAACAAGACAAAGAGATTTCTGATGTTCTTTAAGGTGAGCCATAAAATATGCCAGCAAATACCCGAAAATCAGACATAATACTGTAGCGACAGCGGCATAAATAATACTTCTGCCGAATACATTTGCATATTTTCCAATTTTTGAAATATTTTCTAATGTAAAAGTACCGTTACTGTCAGTAAATGCAAAATACCCTACAAATAGTGTCGGCACTATTATAAAAATGCCTGACCAAATAACATACGGTACAGCAATCACCCTGCTTTTCAATTAGCGGTTCCCGCCTCCTTTTTCATTATGTGTATATATTCAGGAATTATATTTAAACCGATTTGTGAGCCCTCGGGCTTATACTGTGTAGAATGGATTTTCCAGCTGAAATTTTTACTTTGAGCTATCATTTCGTAATGTACGCCTTTGAATGTAACAATTTTAACCACCGCGTTGATTGCGCCTTTATCGGGCTCGCATACTTCTATATCCTCCGGTCGGACAACTACATCTACCGGAGTATTTTCGCCGAAGCCCTTGTCCACACATACAAATTCCGCGTCATCAAAATTCACAAGAAAATCATGTATCATTGTACCGTCTAAAATATTGCTTTCGCCTATAAAGTCCGCTACAAATGCATTAGCCGGTTCATCATAAATATCCTTAGGCTTGCCTATTTGCTGAATAAGACCGTTTTTCATTACTATCACGGTATCACTCATTGTCAATGCCTCTTCCTGATCATGCGTAACATAAACAAATGTTATCCCCATTTGTTTTTGTATGCGTTTGAGTTCGATCTGCATTTCTTTTCGCAGTTTAAGGTCAAGAGCACCCAGCGGCTCGTCAAGAAGCAATACACGCGGGTTATTGACAAGCGCCCTTGCTATTGCGACACGCTGCTGCTGGCCACCGGACAAAGAATCCACAGAGCGTCTGTGATAACCTTTAAGATTGACAATTTCAAGGATTTCGTGGATTTTTTCATCTATTTCATCCTTGGGTTTTTTATTTATGCGCAGGCCGAATGCTATATTATCGTAAACATTAAGATGCGGAAATAATGCGTATTTCTGAAAAATCGTATTAACCTGACGCTTATGCGGAGGAAGATCATTTATTCTCACTCCGTCAAACAATATATCACCCCTGTCAGGCGTGACAAACCCGGCTATTGTTCTGAGAGTAGTCGTTTTACCGCAACCGGAAGGTCCGAGCAGTGTGACAAACTCTTTGTCCTTAATATCCAGATCCAGGTTTTCAATTATTGTTTCATCATCAAACTCTATATGAATATTCTGAAGTCTAATAATAACCTTGTCCAATTACGATTATCCTTTCTTAAAAGTCTATTCTTAAATATAAATACTTTGTACTAATTTGTCAATAAAAATTTTTGATTTTTTAATAAAAAAACAGAGTATTCCGCGCCTAAGATAAATTTAGTTTATCTATTTCTGCGAAATACTCTTTTTTTCTATTTATTTCTTTAAATTGCTTTGATTTTATTTTCGTGACAAAAATTTCTCAAAATATACATTTTTTACTTTAAATACTTTGCCGTTCAAATAAAAAAGATCGTTTTTTTCATCGTCGATTTTGAATTCAACCGAATAGGCATAAAGCGCCTGATGAGTAAACGGCAAATTTTTGTTGTCTCTTGCATATCCGTATTTACAGTCGCCTACTATAGGATGGCCGATATGCGCCATATGCGCCCGAATCTGATGCGTTCTGCCTGTTATAAGATCAATTTCTAAAAGCGAAAACTTATCAGACTGATCAACAACAGTATAACCTGTGACTATTTTTCGATAACCGGGTTTTTCTGTATCAGAAACATCTACCATATTTTTATCAGTATCTTTTTTGAGATATGCTGTCAGGACAGAAGATTTGTCTTTAAAAGTACCATGAACAAGAGCAAGATATTTTTTTGTAATCTTTCTGTACTTGACAATATCGTAAAGCAGACGCTGTGCATTGGCGTTTTTGGCAATTAAAACTATGCCGCCTGTATTTTTGTCCAGTCTGTTGCAAAGTGAAGGAGTAAAGCTTGCCTCTGTGTCCGGCGAATACTCCCCTTTATTATAGAGATACAAAAGTATCTGATTAATAAATGTATCGCGTTTTTCATCTGAGCTTTCATGCACAAGAACACCGGGCTTTTTATCGGCTAGTATTAAATTTTCGTCTTCATAAATTATGTCTGGGTCGGGATTATAACCGATGTTTAAAAAGCCGGTTTTTTTAGGCAAAAAAAACTCATCGTTTATATACATTTCCACGATATCTCCCTGCTGCAACCTGTATGATATCTGAGCGCGTTTACCATTTACTTTAATGGATTTTTTACGTATGTATTTATATACAAGAGAAGGGCTGAGACCTGCTGCAGCTTTTGAGACAAATTTATCCAGACGCTGATCTGCGTCATTTTGTTTTATAATAAATTTTTTCATTAGTTTTTTTCTTGTCAATAGTAGCCATGTAATAATATTTCTTGAAAATATTAAGACTGTAAAATACCATGACAGTCAATCTCTCAAAGTAATTCTTCACCGATAAAGCATCCAAAGGATCTACAATATTTTCTGAGAATTGTGTCATTTCCAAAGTACTTATGATATTTTCAAGTCCCGGCTCCGTAATAAAAGTTTTATCAACTCGTTTTGCAAAATCAAGTACAGATTCACCGGGCTGCGGCCGATACCCCAAAGAACTTAACAGTCTTAAAATCCGAGGGTATAAGGCAGATACCATTTCTGTATCAGGCATTTCAAAGATTTTGTTTATTTTTTTGTTGAACCTGCTGTTTACAGTGATAATGATCAACGCTGCCAAAATACTGAGCAATATAATGACAGATACCAAAATGATAATTATCAAAAGCCATACAGGCAAGTCATAATATGATTCTAAAGGTTCATCACTGATATCAATAGTGTCATCAGGTTCTTCTTCAAGGAAATTGCTGCCGCCTTCGTTTTGATCTGCAATTATGTTTCCACCCTCATCAAGGAATGAATAATCACGTATCATCTGGTCTCCGCCCACGCCGGGAGTCGGATCGAAAGTCACCCATCCGATACCGTCAAAATATACCTCTACCCATGCATGATAATCCTCATCTAAGATCTCTCGGACATATTCGTTTTTATCATTCTGAGGAACAACCATTGCATGATATCCTGTAACATACCTTGCCGGTATATCCATCGTTCTCATCATCAGTGTCATTGCTGTGGCGTAATACGTACAATATGCTGTTTTTGATTCTTCGATCAAATATTTTATTTTTTCAACAACATTACCATCATGCTTTGCAAAGTTTAATGAATAGTTGTAATTGTTTTTAAAATATCTTTCAACAGCAAGAGCTTTACTGAAATCATCATCATAATCTCTTGTCAACTCCTGCGACAAGTCCGACAGAAATTCAATATTTTCAGGTAAAATAAGATAGTTTTCTTCTACATATTTTCTGTATTGACGTTCATCATACATGAACTGTTCTTCTTCATTCAGATCTGACGTTTTATTTAAAACAGCGTTTGCCATAAATTCATAATCATCTTGTTTTTCCTTAAAATCAAGATATGATTCACTGTTATAAAAATTTTGCACAACGGTGTCAACCGTATAAACGTTACCGTTAGGACGTCTGTTTTCAAAAAAACATATTTTATCCCCCACCGAATCAATTCCGCTGTACTCACCCTCTATATCATCATCCAAACCAGTAACCGGCAAAAACAGCATTAAGCTTTTTGTAAATTTGGCTTTTACGGTAACTGTATCATATACGAATCCCAGAAGAGAGGTATCGCTGTTCGTATTGGATTCAAGCAGCTCACGCTTAGAAACCAGCTTGGTATAATCGTACATCTGTGTATACTGGTCAAAATCATCCCCTACTGCGTCACGATAGTTATCAGTATCATCGTCTTCCAGTATTTCCCATCCATTGTCCGTAAGAGTATTGCCAATCCAGCCACGTAAATATAAAGTTGTGTTTGTACGTGTTTCGACTGACATGACTGGAAGTTGTCTGAAATTAGGAGTTTCGAGTTCAAGGATATTGCCGTCAAGAAGTCCGCCTATTGCACCCTCTGCTGTTTCATATTGTTCATAAAACAAATTATTCATTATTTTTGTGGATATATCGTCAAGAATCCGACGAATACTGTCAAACTGCAATATATCATTTGAATAAACTGAAGAATAAATCAACAGTGAGGATACTAAAACTACAATTGCACTTGTAAACCCGTTTGCAGCGCAGCGCATTATATAACCGTAATCTTTATCTTTCTCTTCAGTTTTGTTCTTTGCAATATTTTTATGTACAAAGTAGGCAATGCTTTCAGAGTAGCAGCCGATTATTCCTGAAATAAAAATACAAAAAGCACTTCCGCTCGGAACAGCTCCGAAATATAATGACGGCGTAAGAACAATAAAGCACGGCAGTACACTTAACCAGACAAGAGACTTTTTCATCATTGTTGATGCAAACAATACCGCAAACAAAATGGCAAGAGTGATAATTACACAGTAAAAATATTTTTCTACAAGCTCAGGCTGTTCCAGCTGTTCTGTTATATCCCCTGTCATCGCGCTCTGATAGTTTATATAGCCCTGATCTACCACTATCTTCACAGTAAGATTATAACAAAATTCAAAAGCGTCAAAAATAAAGTTTCTTAATGACTTAATAAGAAAAATAACGCAAAAAAAAGCTGCGCCGAAAATGCCGATAAACCAAAGATATAGACGTTTATTCAATGTAAACAAAGAACAAATAACAATACAAATCAAGCTTATAACGGCAATTTTAGCATAACTGATCGGCATTACCACAGAAGTGGAAACGCAGTATAAAAAACCGGAAAGTGCTGTAAATAGCAGCAATATTTGAAAAATAAAAGGAATATTTTTGCTTGCTTTCTTGTCAACAGTCAATTCCGAAAATATAACTTTTGCAGCTATTTTACTATCAGCGTGATTCATTGGCCTTGCTCCTGCACAATTTTTCAATGTATCCTTTAGAATATGACAGTACGCCATCCGACTCAGGAACATCGTGCTCGGTGATTCTTATTACTTTTAACCCGCATTTTCTGTCCATAAACATTGCTTTGACCTTTTTCATCATTTCATCAGATCCCAATGACGTTATAAGGCAGACTTCACAGCCGGAAATCAAATTAAGATCAACATTTTGCAGAAGATCGGTGACACTTGAATTTTTTACCATGGGCGACATCATTATTGAATTTTTGGCATTAATACTGTCAGCCGGTGATGTTATGGTCAAATATTTATTTTCATCTTTCCCCAAATTATAAATCAGACTGAATCGCACAGAACTTTTACTGTAGTCATTGACAGCAGAAAGGGTTGCTTCTATTACGCAGTCAGTCATACTCTTTGCCAAAAATTCATTTTCATAATAACTTGACAAATCTGATATTACAATTGCTTGGTCATAAATATTTTCCGCAAATGTTTTTACTACGATATCTTCACTTTTTGCGGATAATTTCCAGTGTACATTTCTCATACTGTCACCGAAAATATAATCACGTACAGCAAACATATCGCCGCCGCTCGCTACCGGAGTCATACCGGAAATCATACTGTTTTCCTGCCTTTGAAGTTCAGAAGAAACAGGCAGCTGCAATTCAATATCACATGGCTTTACTGTTATAAATATCGCCTTATTATATTTCTTTTTAAATTTAATAAGCTTAAGAAAATCGAAATACTCAATAGAATCAATGCTAAGGCAATATTTTCCTCTGTTTGCGAAAAATCGTGGATAGTCGATACTGCCTCCGCGTCCTGCTGACATATTTGATATAAATGTCACTTTTTCCATATACGCGCCTTCATCATCCGGCATGGAACAATTAATTTTAAACGTAGGTGAAACAAAAGGGCTATGACTAATCAAACTGATTTTAACAATAAAATATGAGTATCTGAAAATACTATTATTATTTATAGCTATTTTCACATTTAACAACGGAAAGCTGAAAACAGCCAACAATACGGATATCACGGGAAGTGCCAGAACGATTATCAATGTCATATATGACACCGATTCATACAGAGCCTGAGAAAATATAAATGCCGCGATAATGATCGCCAAATAAATCAATCGAGATTTATACATTTTTATGATTCCTTTGCTGTTTTTAAAATAGGCATTACTGTATTTTTAAAAATAGAATCCAGCACCTGGCCGGGAGTCGTTTGTTCAAGCCTGACTTCAGCTGACAGTACTATTCTGTGTTCTACAACAAACTTATACATTTGAGCGACGTCTGCGGGTATAACATAATTTCTGCCGCTGATAAGAGCATTAGCACATGAAGCTTTTATAAGAGCAATTGAAGCGCGCGGTGATGCCGCAAGTACAATATTTTTATTTGTTCTTGTTGCTTGAACAAGATCTACGATATAATTATAAATTTCACGGTCAACAAATATTTCCGAAACTGTTTTTTGCAATTCTATAATATCATCTGAAGATGCAACAGCTCTTACGCTATCCAAAGGATTTGAGCTTTTACGATCACTTATTATCCGAATCTCATCCTGTTTTTGCGGATAACCTATTACAAATCTCATAAGGAACCTGTCCAGCTGAGCCTCCGGCAACGGATATGTTCCGACAAAACCGAGAGGGTTTTCAGTCGCTATCACCATAAAAGGAACGGGCAGCTTATGTGTAACTCCGTCAACTGTGACCTGTTTTTCTTCCATTGCCTCCAAAAGCGCTGACTGTGTCTTAGGTGACGTTCTGTTTATTTCATCTGCAATGAGTATATTTGTCATAACGACACCTGGATTATAGCTCAGCGCGCCGAGATTTTTATCATACACAGAAAAACCGGTGATGTCACTGGCCATGACATCAGGAGTCAGCTGAACTCGCTTGAAATCAAGACCTGTAGCTTTAGCAAGCGCTGCTGCAATAGTTGTTTTGCCGACACCGGGAACATCCTCAATAAGAACATGACCACCGCATATCAACGACAGCATAAGCAGTCTTACAGCATCAGGTTTTCCTATAATAACTTTATTGACTTCATTCATTATTGACGCACATACCATGTAAGATCTTTCAATATTATTGTTCAATGTATTTGTTCTCCCGTCATATATTTTAATAACATTTTAACACACAAGCAGTGTACTTTTCAACAAAATAGATAAAAAGGTCTGAATTTCTTCGGACCCTTTTTATAATCATTTCATCAAAACTGCTATTAAATCTGCGCTGTAACCATCGCGCACCTCTATAAGCGATGCTTTATTGCTGGACAGATTGAATGTAAAGTTCATTTCAAGATTTATTTTTTCATCTTCTTCAAAATCAGACTGATCTTCTCCGTTAAATAACTTAAGATAGATTTTATCTGTGTCCAAATCGTAGATTTCACGATTGAGGACGGAAAAATCCACAGGATCCGGTTCATCTGAAAAATGCTTTGACGACTTGTAGGCAGGTTTCAAAAGACTTTCCAGAACGCAGATAAAATCATCGCTTTCCTGGCCGATCGAAGTAATTTTAAGTTGCGAATTTGTTTTCACGAATTTATATGTTTTAAACAGCGAACGTCTAATTAAAACAGGTATTGTGATACGGGCGCCTATAACTTTACCGTCATACTGAGACTTGATAGTAAAGCTGTAATTATCAGAGCTTTTTTCAACATCTTGGATATCAAAAAACATTTCGCCATCATATTTATCATAAAATAAATCAGTCATATTCTTCTCCTTATTTTTTAATGATTTTTGAAACCTCTTCATAGAGGGATTGTATATCTTTAAACTGCCTGTGCACAGATGCAAACCTGACATATGAAACATCGTCAATTTCCTTTAAACGGTCCATGACCAGTTCGCCTATATACACGGTAGTTATTTCTTTTTCAAGTGAGTTTGCAATTGTTGCCTCTACATCATCAACAATTTTCTCCATATCTTCGATAGACACAGGTCTTTTTTCACATGCGCGCATGAGGCCGCCCAAAATTTTATCACGTGAAAACCTCTCACGCGTGCTGTCTTTTTTTATAACATACAAAGGTATCGTCTCAATAGCCTCAAAAGTAGTGAAACGTTTCTGGCAGCCGATACATTCGCGTCTGCGTCTTATTTTTTCCCCGTCATCGGTCGGGCGGGAGTCAATGACTTTACTCTCAAAACAGCCGCAAAAAGGACATTTCATTTTTTACAACCTCCAAAGGGTTAAATTTTCTATGATTATAACACATTGACATTAATATGTAAAGCAAATATTTTACGATTAATATTGACAAAAAAACAAAATTGAAATAAAATTATAAAGCTTTATATGCGCCCGTAGCTCAGCAGGATAGAGCGTCCGCCTCCTAAGCGGAAGGTCGGGGATTCGAATTCCTTCGGGCGCGCCATGCCGGAGCAAAGTTTTTGCTCCGGCACTTTTATTTGCATAAAACATGATTTGGAATTTCGCTTTAAAATATGATAGATTATGACATGTAATTTTGTTTATATTAAAATACAGTTAATGCCACGTTAACATTTATGGAATATATTTTATAAAAAGGAGGAATCAGATTGATAGAGTTGCAGAATATCACTAAACATTACGGCAAAAACGCAGCGTTAAACGGAATAAGCTTTAAGTTTGAAAAAGGCAAAATTTACGGCTTGTTAGGTCCTAACGGCGCCGGAAAATCCTCTACTATGAACATCATGACCGGCTGTCTTTCTGCCACAAGCGGCGATGTTATTATTGACGGCTATGAAATATCATCAAAGCCGATAAAAGCTAAGCGGCTTATAGGCTATCTTCCAGAGACACCGCCTTTATATCCAGAAATGACGCCAGCGGAATTTCTTCATTTTGCAGCCGGAGCAAAAGGATTGAAAAAAAGCGAGTGCGCCGCCGAAATCGACAGGGTCATCAACAGTACAGGCATCAGCCAGATAAAAGATAGAATAATCAACAACCTGTCAAAAGGGTATAAACAGCGCGTCGGTCTTGCTCAGGCACTTTTAGGCGATCCGGAATACATAATTCTTGATGAGCCTATGGTTGGGCTTGATCCCAATCAAATAATCGAGATACGCGGGCTTATACAATCTTTAGGCAGTGACCATACTGTTATTCTTTCCAGCCATATTTTGTCTGAGGTTTCAAATATTTGTGACGAACTTGTCGTG
>CALXGU010000011.1 GCA_944387905.1 uncultured Clostridia bacterium | reverse complement strand
ATGAACCTATCGGCTTTAATATCCTTATAAGTCTATTTTTATAAGCTTTGCTTACTTCCTCACGAAGGGTGTCCTTACCATCCTTTTTTTATTATATCAAAGCCTTATCTTTCCCGATTTTGCCACGATTTCTACAGTATCACGAGCAATTACAAGTTCCTCATTAGTTGGAATCACATAACATGCCACCTTAGAATCGTCGACGCTTATTTTGGTATTTTCCTTGCAGTGTTCAACGCTGTTTGCCTCAGCGTCGAGCTTGACTCCCAAATATGTAAGATTTTCCAGGACCTTCTGTCTGAGCAGAGGATCATTCTCTCCTATTCCGGCAGTAAACACTATCGCGTCAACACCGTTCATTGCGGCAGCGTAGGCGCCTATAAACTTTATTATCTGATAATGCTGCATTTCAATGGCAAGCACAGACCGCTCTCTGCCCGCAGCGGCCTCCTCATTGACCGTCCGGCTGTCGTTCGATGTGCCTGTTATACCCAAAAGGCCTGATTCTTTATTGCACATCACATCTATATCATGCGCGCTCATGCCCTCTTTTTCCGCTATATACGTAAGCACAGACGGATCGATGCTGCCGCATCTTGTGCCCATCAAGAATCCATCGACAGGAGTAAGACCCATTGATGTATCTATGCATTTCCCCCTGTCAACAGCGCAAATAGACGCACCGTTGCCGATATGGCATGTTATTATCTTGAGTTCGCTTATATCTCTGCCCATCAGATGCGCGCATTCGCCTGAAACATATCTGTGAGAAGTGCCGTGAGCGCCATAACGCCGTACGTGATATTTTTCATAATATTTATATGGTATAGCAAACATATATGCTTTAGGCGGCATTGTCTGATGAAATGACGTATCAAAAACAGCTACCTGCGGCACTTTGCTCCCGAGTACTTCGATACAGGCACGTATACCTATGACATGCGCTTTATTATGCAGCGGTGCAAGCACTGCAAGATCATTGATTTTATTTATTACATCTTCATCAATTAGGGTAGACTGAGAAAATACGTCGCCGCCCTGAACCACTCGGTGTCCGACTGCATTTATCTCATCAAGAGAATTGACCACTCTGTCATTCCCGTATACCAAAGCATCTATTATCATTTTAAATGCGGCCTTATGATCGCTTATCGTTACCTGCTTTTTAAATACCTGGCGTTCCTCTTCGCCTACCTTATATCCAAAAATACCTACAGGCTCTCCAATTCTTTCACAGTTGCCCTTTGCTATAAGCTTCTCCCCGTCCATATCTATAAGTTGAAACTTTAAAGACGAACTTCCTGCATTTATTACAAGTACCTTCATTTTTCCCTCCATTTTTTTATTTACATTTATTATAGTAAATCAAACTTTTAATTTCAACTGAAATATTCATTCAAAGATGCGACTATGTTATCACAGAGCATTTCTTTATATTCACGCGTAAGAAGCTTTTCATACTCCTGAGGATTGCATACAAAACCGCATTCAATCAAAATACACGGATATCTGTAATCCCGGCAAAGGCTTAGATTCTGAGCCTTATATCCGGCATTGGGGATATAGAGTCCGTCGGTTATTCTCTCTGCAACAGCTTTAGAAAGAGGGATAGCCGTTTCACGCGAATAAAGCACAACTGTTCCGCTTGCATTATTGAAATCCGAGCCGCGGCCTACCGAATTGTGATGTATTGATATGCTTATATCCGGTTTGAACGACCGAATCATGACTGAGCGCTGATCTAACGGAAGAGTGCTGGCGTCATCACGCGTTAGTATCACGTTTGCTCCTGCCTGCGTTAATTTTTGCGCCAGCACATATGATACGCTTAAGTTCAGATCTTCCTCCAGAACACCGTCAGCCCCAGCAGGGCCTACCGCTCCGCTGTCATCTCCGCCATGCCCGGGATCTATTGCTATAGTCTTGCCCTGTAAACCGCCGTGACGGTTTGAGTACAGCCAGACAGATAAAGTATTTTCATCGGTATTCTTTATATAAAATCCTTCAACTGCGCCGCTTTCAGAATAAAATACTGCATTAGTACCAGTTCCGTATTTAATCAGGCTGACGCTGACGCCTTTATCCTGCGCTATCACTTGCGGGTCATCCTCAACACCGTACAGTTCAAGTATAAAGGTACCGGATTCGTTTACACGCCCCTGGAAATTCGGCACGTAATCAAAAGTCAAATCAACTCGCGTATACTTGCTTTCGTCGATATCAAGCGAAGTAGATTCGGGCGGAGCAGTGTCCACATTATCCTTATTGATCCACTTGCCGCTTTGCAGAAGATACATACCGTTAGCCATAGCTACAGCCTTTACCTTGGCGCCCGCCGGAAGCTGATAGTTTTCCATCGTAGAGCCGTTTGACACTTCGTTATATACATAGCATTCATACTTTGTATACAGCGTTACAGGTTCACTTATCACATATGAGCTTCCGCTCTTGTCAAACTGAACATTTCCCGTATCTGTCTTAACATAAAAAGTGACAAGTGTCTGATGTGATCTTGAACACATAATATTAGGAACATTAACAGCGGCGCTGTACAGTGAAAAGCCGTCGGAGCTTTTGGACGAAGGGTAAAGCTGAATCTCCTTGCCCATAAAGTTTGCGTATACATCCAGTTCCGGCAGAGCGTATATACTCAGTTCAACCTGCTGACCGGCAAAAAAGAAGCTTTCCGACACAGGATACGCGCTGTCGGGTTTAAAGTATTCATTTACAATTTCCGGGTTGCTTTGTGTTTCATAACGGGTCAGTGTTATGGCGCGTTTCTGCTCACCGCTTACAAAAGTAAATGTATTTTGTCCCATCTGAAGCGGCAGATATGCGCAGAAATAGCCGTGCTCCGTAACACTAAGAGTCTGACCGTTGACGGTAAGAGCCTTGCCGGGATCCGCCACGCCTGTTACGGACACTTTTTGATCAGTAGTCCTGTATCCGTTTTCCGGAGATGTTATCAAAAGATCAGTTGATGTAAGCGGCGCAGTTTCGATATATTTCTCAGCGTCTTCATTATATTTCTGAGTTTCTTCTTTCGCAGTATTCACCTGCTCAAATGTGTAGTCTTTTATCAAATCAGCACAGCCCAATAAATTTTCTTTTAAATTCTTATATCTGAAAAATACGCTGCCGTCTACGCCGCTTTTACAGCACATATCAAACTGACGAGTCAGCTGTGTTACGCTGTCAAAGCCTTTCTCATCTGTGCCGAGCTTATATACGGCATGACCGATATAAAGCTTCACTTCAGTCTCTGAGCACAACTTGCTCCACCAGTCCACAAGCACATCAAAAGGTGCCGCCTGCGTCTCAAACGCCCAATATATCTGCGGACATATATAATCCACCCAGCCGTTCTGGACCCAAGTCCTTGAATCGGCATATATCGCGCTGTACGATGACATGCCTGTTGTGTCTGAGCCGTCGGGATTATTCTTTTTATTATTCCAGATTCCGAAAGGACTTATTCCGAAGCTCACATCGGGTTTTATATTATGTATTGCCTCTTGTACATCTCGTATCAGGATGTTTACATTATTTCTTCTGAAATCTGCTATATTATCAAAATCTCCGCCGTATTTCTCATAGTCGGCGGCATCCGGATAGTCTGTCACTCCGTACGGATAGAAATAGTCGTCAAAATGTATTCCGTCAACGTCGTAGTTTTCCACGATCTCTTCGATTCCGTCTATTATCAGCTGTCTGACCTCTTCAAGAGCAGGATTGAAATACACTCCGCCGTCAGAGCACACCACATAATATTCCGGGTGCTGTTTGGCCGGATTATTGTCTGCCAGTCCGGCGATAACAACCTCAGGGCCATCATTTCCCTTTCCTATTCGATACGGGTTTATCCATGCATGTACCTGTATCTGGCTGGCATGCGCCTTTTGTATAAGATATGACAGAGGATCGAAATCGCCGTCAGGAGCTTTACCCTGTGTTCCGGTCAGCACGGCGCTCCACGGAAATATGTCCGACTTATAAAGTGCATCGGCACATGGCCGCACTTGAAAAAATATTGCGTTTATACCCATTTGCGAACAGGTAGTTACTATATCATCCAGTTCACTTTTCATTTCAGCCGCCGTAAGCCCGGGCTTCGACGGAAAATCAAGGTTCTCAACAGTTGATACCCAAACGCCTTTTACATATTCTTCTTTGCTCTTGTCGGCCGCAAATGTCATAAATGAAAACATGTTTATCATCACCACCGCTGACAGAATTAAAGAAATTCTCCTCATCATACTCACCTTTTAACGCAAGCTGCTACATTAGATTAAGCTGTGTTTCTGTTTCTTCATAATTCAATAGATTGTATTTTTCAGACGCCTGAGACTTGTCGTCAGGATTTTCATAAGTATAAGCAGTTGTGTCAAGAACAACATACTCATTCAAAAATATCAGCTTATGTTCTTTTACACCGTTAAGCACTATAACATAATCTACCTGTTCAACAGGGATTTCGATTGCGTCCTGCTTTTTGAGTTTCAAAGACTTTGCCCACTCTATCAGTTCATCGACATCTTGTTTTTCAGTCACGGTTTTGGACACATATGTACGGGCGTCCGGATCCTGTTGGGAAACGCAAGTCTTTTTGAATTCGATCGACGTTACGCTTTCATTATTTATCTGAAGTACAGGTCGCTGCTTTTCTGCGCAGCCTGTAAAAATCATCAGTACTGCCAACATCGCTGCCAAAAATACTTTCTTGCTCATTTACAGTTCCTCCGTCCATTTTTCGATCACAAAACCTGTATCAACATCTATAAGGCTTTTATAAATACAGTTGTTTATCAAAGAAATATGACCTATTTCATACACAGCCATACCGTCTTTGTAACTCAGGGTCAGCTCAACATAATTATAGATAAAGCCGCTTTTGCGATGTGCTGCTGCGGCGTTTTGGATTGCGGTGTCTGAATCTATATTGAATTGTGTCGGTACAATAGGCATGGCACTGCTTATAAGCTCATACGGCATTGTTCCGTATTCGTCCCAATCAGGCGCCGAACACTTTTCTATCTTTCCCGTTCGGTTATTGATTTCCACTATTAAAATATCCGAATATTTCATCTCATCCGGACGTTTATCAGTATATACATAAGTAAAAGTACCTACGTTTTCACTGTTGACTACAAGCTTTGCACCGTACAGCCGATAATTTTCCTTGCCCCGCTGGACAAGATTTTCCTCGAGTGCCGTGTATGCTTTTATAATTGTATTGTTTGTTTTCTCTATACTGTCTTTTGCGCTCAGAAAATCACAGCCGGAAATGGCAAAAACCGTTAAAATACAAATTATTGCTGACAACAGCTTATTCATTATTTTCATATTCATAGCGATTTTAGATATTCCACTTCCTTCTCCGTGAGTTTACGGTACTGTCCCGAATTTAAAGTACCGATTGACAGCCTGCCTATTTTTTCGCGTTTGAGTCTGAGAATTTCAAGGCCGACAGCTTCACACATTCTTCGTATCTGTCGGTTTTTGCCCTCGTACACCGTTATCAGAAGTATAGTCCTGTCGTCCTTGACCTCGTGTATTTCGACATCTGCCGGACTTGTTTTATAATCAAGCTCCTCAAGGTATATGCCCGTTGACAAAGAACTCAGCATCTGAGCGTTAACCTTGCCCTTTACGATCACTCTGTATGTCTTAGGAACATGCTTAGAGGGATGCATAAGTTTATTTGCCAAATCTCCGTCATTGGTCATTATCAGCAGGCCCTCGCTGTCCCTGTCCAATCTTCCCACCGGATACAGCCTTGTCCGCTCACGGCTCACTATGTCCGCTACGCATTTTCTTCCCAGTTCATCCTTTGACGTCGTGACATAGCCTCTGGGCTTATACAGCATAAAATACACGCAGTTTTTTTTGCGTGCATATATTTGCCTGCCGTCAACTTTGACGCTGACGGCATTTTCCGCGACCTTATCACCTATAGCCGCCCGCTTTCCGGCAACTGTCACCCTGCCCTCTTCTATCATTTTTTCAGCGGCGCGCCTGGAACATATGCCGCTGTCTGCTAGAAATTTCTGCAGTCTTATTAATTCCGCCATATTATTTTCCTTTAAAAAAACTTTTGATTTTATTTATTATTCTTGTAATAAGCAGTTCTTTTTTAGGTTCGGGAGCCTCTATAGACTGAGTCAAACACAGATCATCCTGCGCAACCTGTACACCGTTTACATAAAAGCTTACGCTGCCAACAGCATCGCCCGCGGTTTTTGGCGCATATACGAACTTTTCGGCTTTTATTACGCTTTTTGTCTCATATTGGCCGAACACAACCGTACTCAGCTGATTTTTATTTACGGCAGTAACCGCTCTGCCGTCAGGCGTCTCAAGCGATACATTGATTTCGCCGGGCTGCGCAAGCACCAGTTTAGTTGCTTTTGAAAAACCGTAATCAAATGCAGCAATATGATCGTTCCAGTCATCGCCGTCGTTGAGTGTCACGCATATCAGCGTGACGCCGTCCTGCTGAGCAGCGCTTACGAGACACCGCCCGGCTTTTTTAGTAAATCCTGTTTTTACGCCTATCGCGCTGTCATACATTGACAGCAGCTTATTATGGTTTTTGAGCGTGCGCCCGTCGGGATTATTATTATACGGCACCTTCGCCGTTTGTGTAGATACTATTTCTTTGAATGTTTCATTATCCAGTGCATGTGAAGTGATTATTGCAAGTTCTTTTGCTGTAGTATAATGATTATCATCCGGCAGGCCTGACGGATTTACAAAGTTCGTGTTCTGAAGTCCTAACGTCCCTGCCTTTTCATTCATCATTTCAACAAAGTTTTCCTGTGTTTTCCCGACATGTATTGCCAGCGCGACTGCCGCGTCATTGCCCGATGTCAGCATCAGTCCGTAAAGCAGATCCTTCACACTCAGTGTTTCGCCCGCAATGAGATACATTGACGAGCCCTCAACGCCGCATGCCTGCGCAGGTATTACAACATTTTTGCTCAAATCAGCATTTTCAAGCACAACAAGTGCGGTCATTATCTTTGTAGTACTGGCCATAGGCATACGTTTATCTGAGTTTATATCCACAAGTACAATGTCAGTAGCTTTATCCAGCAAAATCATTGAACGCGCACTGTATGCATAGGCACAAAAAGGCATATCACATGCCAGTATAATTATCATCAATAATATAGTTATGTATTTTTTCACAACAAACCACCTGTCAATTCATTGTATTGGCAGGTGGTCTCAGTTATTCATAATTATTGCGCCTGCTCGGATTTTTCTGTTTTTTTCTTACTTATCAGAGAGCTTATCTGATCTATAAGTTCCGGAATCTTGGTAAATAGCTTATCCGTGTCGTTTGGAGACTCCGACACGCTTACGAGTCTGACATTTCCGTCATTGACAACAAGAAAAGCCACCGGAGATATTTTAATGCCTCCGCCGGCACCTCCGCCGAAATTATCTGACGCAGGCGACTTGCCGAAGCTTGATCCGCCCGAGACAAATCCCATTGACACCTTTGATACGGGTATGACTGTCGTATTTTCTGAAATGTTTATAGGATTACCCACAACGCTGTCGACATCTATCATCTTCTTGAGCCCGTCAATAGCGTTATTCAAAACCTGCTCAACACGTTCTGACATTTTTATTCTCCTTTTATTTCTTTAGATTTATTGTATCATCTATTGTCAATAATATCAAGCCTGACAACAATTTAAACAAAAAAGTTCTGAGTACTATATCTGCCAAAACAGATGTTTTTTCCTCGTTGTAGTCAGCAGTTACGTTTATTTGCCTGTCCGTAACAGACACAAGACAGTCCACTACGCCCGCAGCCGTAAACGCCGCCGCATTTACCGCACCGAACAGCAAAGCTGTTTCACACGGATCATCGCTTGCCACCGTTATATCTAATTTAAAACGACGTATTGTAAAAGCTTTAAGTATATGTTTTTTAACGGCCGAGGCGATATTTTTTATGTTTTCAAGCTGTTTTAAAAAACTCTGACCGTCTGTTTTGACTTTTTGAGCTGAATTTTTCTTTTTTTTACTTTTTGCGTCCTTTCTTTTGTGCTTTGGAGGATATATCTTGAATTTCAGCAAAAGAAACCGCACAAAGATGACAAAATCTCCGTCATAACAGATATACATATACGCCGGACTGAACAGCAATATTAACACGACAGCAAAAACCAATGATATCAGCACCGCTGTCATATGGGAAGCACCTGCTGGGCATCATCGGTGGAGAGGTCTTTATCGGCTTGTCCCAAATCCATGGGAGTGAGTTTTGGCAACTGGTCAAGAGACGACAGACCGAAACATCTGAGAAAATCCGGAGTAGTACCGTACAGCCGCGGTCTTCCGGGCGCGTCCAGTCTTCCGCGCTCTTCTATAAGACCTTTTTCGACAAGCGAATTTATGCCGTAAAAGCAGTCTACGCCTCGGATCTGTTCGATATAACCTTTTGTAACCGGCTGATTATACGCCACTATCGCCAGAATCTCAAGCGCCGCGTTTGACAGTGGAGTGTTGCGTCTGTGGTCAAGGGCTAGACGTGTGATCTCGCCGTAAAACACACGCGTTGTCATTTGATAGCTGTTTTCAAGCTCTACTATTTCAAAGCCCCTTTGATCACTCTCATAATATTCATTCAGCCGCTCTACCGCCTCCTTGACTGCATCGACATCAGTCTCAAGCGTCTGAGCCAGCTTTTGTACTTCTATAGGTTCACCGCTGGCAAATAAAACCGCCTCTATTGCTCCTGTCATAAAATCAAATTCCATTGCTGTTTTTCCTCTCGCTCATATCTATATATATTTCTCTGCCGCTGTCATCAACTGTTATTCGGTCGTTTTTTGTAAGTTCCAAAACCGCAAGAAACGTAGCTACTATATCCGAACGTGTTTTTGCAGACGAGAACAGCGACCTGAAACTGACGTGCCTTGTACGCGTAAGAATACGAAGCACAGATACGATCTTACTCTTGACTGACGCTATCTGTCTGCCCACAATGCCTTTAAAATTAGAAATCGGTGATGTGCTTATATACTCAAAATGCAGACTTGCGTTTTTATACGCCTCTTCAAGTTTTGTGATATCATATACACGTGTATGTTTTTTATCGAATTCAACAGTCATCATACTGCGCGTAAATTTAAGACCGGCATCGGCTTCAAGCTGTCTGAGACTTGGCAGGATATCCTTATACCTTTTATATTCCGCCAGTGATCGCGCAAGCATATCGCGCGGATCCTCTTCCTCCGGCTCCGGTTTGGGAAGAAGCATCCTTGATTTTATATACATGAGGTTAGCCGCCATCTCTATGAATTCGCTTGAGACTTCAAGATCCATTTTTTTCAGGTCTTCTATATATTCCATATATTGATCCAAAATCAGCGATATGGGTATATCATAAATTGACACCTTGTTTTTTGATATGAGATGGAGCAGCAAATCAAGCGGTCCGTCAAACACTTCAAGTTTGAAAACTGGACGTTCCATCAAATTCCCCCTACCCGAAAATCAATTTCGCAAAAAATTCGGCCGGTATTTTCCACACCTGTCCGAAAAAGCTGAAAAGTGTGATCTGTACCTGGTAAATGAAGTTGCCTATAATATTTGAAGTAAACATCAGCACAAGAAAAACAATAAATATATAATTGCCGTAACGCCTGAAAAAGTCATTGAACTTATTGGGCAAAAAGTAATTGAGAATACGCGAACCGTCCAGTGGGTACACAGGTATCAGGTTAAATATGGCAAGACCTATATTTATCATAGCCATATTCATAAAGAAGATAAACATCACCTGTATTATTTTAGATGCGCCGCTGTAATAATAAGAATAATTTAAAAAGACAGCCAAAGCCGTACTTATAACAGACAAAATCAAATTCGATCCCGGTCCTGCAAGCGCCGTCAAAAGCATACCTTTTTTAGGATTTTTAAAATACATAGGATTTACAGGCACCGGCTTTGCCCACCCGAAATGCACAAGAAACATCATAATAAACCCTACAGGATCTATATGCTTTATGGGATTAAGAGTCAGCCTGCCCATATTCTTTGCCGTAGGATCTCCCAGTTTGTATGCCGCATAGCCGTGAGCGCACTCATGAACTGTCAGCGAAATGATAACGACCGGCAGAATATACAGTATATCTTTAAAATATTCGGATATTCTTTGGAATATATAATTTAAAGTGTCCATATTATTTCCTTTACTTTTCTTCGAGTGCCTGTTCTATCTGGCAGAGTACCTCCTGCCTGCCCTGTGCGGTCTGAGAAGAAAACGGGATTATTACAGCGTTTTCAAAATCGTATACCGCTTTTATGCGTTCAAGATTTTTTTCGGCAGCTGTTTTCGACAGCTTATCCGCTTTTGTGGCAACTACGATAAACGGTATTTTCGCATCGTACAGATATCTTCCCATGTCGACATCAAGATCTGTTACTTCATGCCTTATATCCACTATAGATATCGCTAGACGCTTATCATTGTAGGTATTGAAATAATCCTGCATAAAAACCGACCATTTTCGTTTTTCCGCATACGATACTTTGGCATATCCATAGCCGGGAAGATCCACAAAATAGAGCTTTCCGTCGATATCGTAATAGTTTATCGTTGCCGTTTTGCCCGGCTTGGATGATGTTCTTGCAAGAGACTTTCTGCTGACAAGACAGTTTATCATTGAGCTTTTGCCGACATTTGAGCGACCGCAGAAAACTATCTGGGGCCTGTCGCTTAAAAACTGGGACTTCTTTACAGCTGATATTTTAAGCGATACATTATTGTAATTTATTTTCACACATTTCTCCTTCAGTTTAAGGTGACCGCAGCTTTGGCTTTCGGTTTCGCGGGCTTTTCTGTCAGTGAGAGTTCGCCTCTCGCTTTACCCGGCACTGATTCAAGAGCGGTACGAAATACCTCGTTTACCGTCTTGACACTTACAAACTTCAAGCCGTCATAAACAGTTTTATCTATTTCTTTAAGATCAGGAATGTTGCCGTGAGGTATGATGACTGTTGTAATGCCGTTTTTGTATGCCGCCATCGTTTTTTCCTTGAGTCCGCCTATCGGCAGGACTCTTCCGGACAGAGTTATCTCGCCTGTCATAGCGACTGTATTTTTCACAGGTGTAAGACTGAGCGCGGACATGAGCGCCGTTGCAATAGCGATACCTGCAGAAGGTCCGTCCTTTGGTACGGCGCCTTCCGGGAAATGAACATGTATATCGCGTGTCTTGTAAAAGTCCTTGTCGATTTCATAAACAGATGCAACAGAACGGATATAGGATACCGCAGCCCGTACGCTCTCTTTCATTACATCTCCCAGGCTTCCTGTACAGTCTATTTTGCCGCTGCCCTCAAGCACTGATACCTCAACATTAAGAAGCTCTCCCCCAACACTGGTCCACGCCAGACCGTTGACTATACCTATCATACCGTCATCGTAAAGCTGTTCGTCGCGGTATTTGCGCATACCGAGAAACTTTTCTATATTTCTTGCGCTGACCGTAACCGATTTGCTCTCTTTGGATACGATTATTTTTGCCGCACGGCGCATTATTTCGGATATCTTTCTCTCAAGCTCGCGCACCCCTGATTCTCTTGTATAGCATGATATGATCTCCTCAACGGCTGTTTTGTCAAACCGCACCTGTGACGCTTTGAGTCCTACGGCCTTGAGCTGTTTCGGTATCAAAAATCTGTTGGCGATCTGTATCTTTTCAGTATCAAGATAGCTTGTTATCTCAACAATATCCATACGGTCCAAAAGCGGACGGGGTATTGTATCAAGCGTATTTGCAGTAGCTATAAAGAACACATCCGAAAGATCAAGGGGTATATCAAGATAATGATCCTCAAAATTTACGTTCTGCTCACTGTCAAGCACCTCCAAAAGCGCGCTTGCAGGATCGCCGTGAAAATCCGAACACAGCTTATCTATCTCATCGAGCAGCAAAAGCGGATTCATGCTTTTTGCTTTTCTGACGGCAGCCGCTATACGTCCGGGCATAGAACCGATATACGTACGACGGTGTCCGCGTATCTCCGCTTCATCGCGAATGCCGCCCAATGCTATCCTGGCATATTTTCTGTTCATGGCACGCGCTATGCTTTTTGCTACTGAGGTCTTGCCGACACCGGGAGGACCTACAAGACACAGTATCTGGCCCTTGGCTCCGCCCAGCGCTCTCACTGCAAGATGCTCTATAACAAGGCGTTTTACTTTTTCCATGCCGTAATGATCTTCATTGAGTATCTTTTCTGCCTGCTCCAGGTCAGTATTCAGCTCTGTCTTGATACCAAACGGCATATCCAAAACTGTATCAAGATAAGTCTCTATAACTGAGCCCTCATGTGACATTGGGGGCATTTTGCCCAGACGCTCGACCTCTTTATACAGCTTATTTTTTATTTCTTCCGATGCATTCAGCGCTTCGATTTTTTCAGTATACTCACTGACTGAATCATCATACTGCTCGTCTTCACCCAGTTCACTGCGGATGGCCTTGAGCTGTTCTTTAAGATAATATTCTCGCTGATTGCTGTCTATCTGATCCTTGACACGCAGGGCTATCTCTCGCTCTGTTTTGAGGACCTCGATTTCCGACTGCATATTATCTATAAGCATTTCCGCGCGTTTATACGGATCTATTTGTTCAAGAAGCTTTTGCTTTATCTCATGACTCATGAAAGTATTTCCGGAAACAATATCGCTTAAGCAGCCCAGATCATTTTCCGATATAACCTGAGCATATACGTCCTCTGCCGGTTTGGGAATATACTCACTGTACTCCTCAAATAGCTCGCGTATGACCCTGAGCGACGCCTCCTGCTCAATAGTCACAGCAGTACCGGACAGGCTGTCAAGCTTCATAACATATGCGCTTAAATGATCATGCTGCTTTTGGATCTGCGTTATCTGGACACGGTCCAGTCCCTTCACAAAAACCCTCAGACTTTCCTCGCCCACTTTGACTATTTGCTTTATTCTGACAAGTGTTCCGATATCATATATGTTTTCAGCCTTCGGATCGTCCTCGGCTATATCCTTTTGTGACGACATCACCATCAGTCTGCCGCTTTGCATTGCCGTTTCTATCGACTTGACCGATCCCTTCCTGCCGACATCAAAGCTCACGCTTGTCCCGGGCATGACAACAAGTCCACGTGTTGCCAGCAGCGGGTACAATTTTAATGAATTTTTGGTCTCGTATATATCTATTTTATCTGTCATTATAATTCCTCTTTAAAAATATATAATTAGATTTATTATAATATAGATATATATATAAATCAACAACTATTTTTTACAAAAAAGTAAAGTGTCGCGTATTGAAATAAAGCTTATTTTATGGTAACATATTCGGGAAATAATAACAAAAGAGGAAAGTATGGAAATAAAGGTATACAGGAAATTGCCGGAACAGGCAGCTAAAATACGAGTGGAAGTGTTTGTCAATGAGCAGGGGTTTTGCGACGAATTCGATGACACTGACAATAACGCTGTTCATCTTGTAGCTTTTGATGACAAAACAGCTGTTGCCACCGCAAGGGTATTTTATGACAGAAGTCAGAAAATTTATATTATCGGCAGGATAGCCGTCATAAAATCAATGCGCAAACAGAATATAGGAACTCAAATAATTGCTCAGGCGGAAAAAGAAATCTTAAAACAAAACGGGGATACTGCATACATACACGCTCAGATGCAGGCAAGCGGATTTTATAAAAAAATCGGGTATTCTGAAACCGGCAAACAAGACGTTGAGCAAGGCTGCAAACATATATGGATGGCAAAAAAACTGTCTTGATTTTCTATCCTAATCAACTTTTGCCGTACGTTTTAAGTTATTTTTAAAAACCGGCTGCATTATGCAGCCGGTTTTTTGCGGATAAGTATTGTTTAAAGACCGAAACTCACTGAAATCGCCTTATTAACCATATCCATGGTCTGGTTATCTATATGTCCCATTTTTTCTCTGAGCCGTGCTTTGTCTATAGTCCTGACCTGTTCCAGCAGTATAACCGATTCTTTTGATAATCCGTACTGCTCATTGAGCTCAATATGCGTAGGGAGCTTGGATTTATTGACTTGACTTGTTATCGCCGCAGCTATGACTGTCGGACTGTATCTGTTTCCTACGTCATTCTGAACAATGAGCACCGGCCGAAGTCCGCCCTGCTCGCTTCCCACTACCGGTGACAGGTCGGCATAATATATATCGCCTCTTTTTATCATTTCGATTTTTTCACTCTCCGAAAATATATTTAAAACATGTTTTACAATAGTTATTATTTACATCAAACACTTTGTTTAATCACTATCATTCTATATTAAAAATATTTTTTCGGTCACAAAATGATAAATTACATCAAAAACAAAAACGGACAACCGAAGTTGTCCGCTTTTGTTTTAGTGGGATAATAATCAGCGTGGCTTACTAGCCTCGCCTAATGGAGCGGGTGACGAGGCTCGAACTCGCTACCTCAACCTTGGCAAGGTTGCGCTCTACCAGATGAGCTACACCCGCGTATCAGTTTTGTGAACGCTTTATAATAATAGCAAAACGCCAAGTATTTGTCAATACCTTTTTTAAAGTTTTTTTATCAATCCGCCGGAGCAAAAACGCCCCGGCGGATTTTATGCGAAAATATCAGCTGCGCGTGATTTCCAGCACAGATATCACAGATGTTTCCGAATCATTATATTTTACCGTTACGGTGTCACCGACATTAAATGTAACTATCTCAGTATTGGATGCGACACCTGCACTGAAATACTTATCAGAACCCTCAAGCCTGAAATAGTAATATGAATTTCCGTCTATTACCGCCGTGCGTATATCCGCTATAGCAGACACAAGCGTCAATGCATCTGAGGTATCTTCAACGGATATTCCTTCATTGCGTATAAGCTTGATATAATTTTCCTCACACTCTTTCAGTGTCTGACCGGTACCTACTATCTGATACTGCGCCACATTTACCATTGCATACATCTTGACAAGCCCCGCATTATCCTTCAATGCCACAAAATACGTAGGCTGGTTTCCGATATTGAGCAGCAGCGGGAACGTAGACTCATATCTCAGATTCTGCACCTGGCCCTCAGCCGAACGCATGGCCGAGAATTCCTCGGCACCCGCTATCTCATAAAACTTTGTCTCTTTTGTTCGCTGGTTTGTCAGAATAAATCCTATATTGGACTGATCTGCCGCAACGGATGTGATACCGGTATACATAAATACGTCATCGTTCATCGCTACATAATTATAGCCGTCTGTTGTCTCGCGGCAGTCCTTTTGTCCGAACACCGAATTCCAATACCCGTGTGTCAGAGTTCCGTAATAATCAAACTGCCTTATTATCAGATCTGCATTATATACGCGGTCTACCCATGACGGCACCTGATCGACAGGATAATACTGACTTGAACCGTCAATGGCATTTACAAGCACAACCCCCGAGATATCCTTGCCGCCGTAAAGACCTATTTTATAATCGACACGCGCGCAGACCCAGTACGGAACGCCGTCATCATCAACTTCAAATGTCGGCTCTTCGAAAATATAAGTCGGATAATTAAAACGTAGATGCCTGTACAGATTACGCTGAAAATGCTCTGCCGTCGAATATTTCATATTATCGCAGCCGATTTCCGAAAAACGTACAAGAGATACGTCCTGTGTAACCATATTTATCATGATGTACCCGGGTACTCCGTCACTTACATTATTAAACCACTTGAAAATATCGACATATTCAAGCGGCGTAACCCTAACGGGTGTACCATTATAATTTATCTGAGTGTAATAGTTATCCATAACAGAAAACTGACTCACCATATCAGAAAGCTCTCCCAGCTTTTTATCTCCAAGACGTATGGCGCTGGCGCTGTCAAGAGTCGGTATCTGATTATAGGAAATCGTGTCAACGTCTTCCTGGAAGTCTCCAGTCTGCACATTCAAAAGCTCTCTGTATCTGGATGCGTTGAATATAACCGCTCCCCAAAGCGAGCCTATTACGTATATAGCCGCGGCGCAGGCCGCAACTATAACCGGTATTCTTGCGCTCTTGAGCAAAGGTCTTATTTCATGATTAGTTATCAGCGATACTTTTCTTTTTGAAGCCACCAGAAACACTATATAATATATCACCACAAGCAATACTATATCGAAAAGAAGTTCCGGATTATGGATGGAAATAGCCGGAAGCGTAAAATAAAATCCGACCGCCGCTACAATCAGCGTAACAACCGCGGCTAACAAATGACCTCTTACTTTATTACTCATATATCTGTCTCCTTTTATATTTCTGAAGCAGTAACTGTTTGCAGAGCATTATTTACAAGCTGCATAATATCAAGCTTATTCTCCTCAGCCAAAATCTCGGCAAGCACAGGACGTGTTTTAGGATGACGGGGTGTAAACACTGTGCAGCAGTCCTCATACGGCAGCACAGATGTCTCAAAAGTGTCTATCTTTCGTGATATCGCCACGATTTCTTCTTTGTCCATCCCTATCAGCGGTCTGAGAATAATATGCTTTGAAAGCTCATCAGTTATATTAAGCGCGCTCAGCGTCTGACTGGCGACCTGACCCAGACTCTCGCCCGTTATAAGCGCGTTTGAATGCGTTTTAAAGGCTATTTCATCTGCGAGTCTGACCATAAATCTGCGCATTATAACTGTAAACAAATCCTCTTTACACTCTTTTTTTATCTGTTCCTGTATTTCAGTAAACCGTACATTATAAAGCTCGATGCCGGGACAGTAATCTGACAGCCGTTTTGCAAGCGAAACAACTTTTTGCCTTGCAAGCTCGCCTGTATACGGCGGACTGTAAAAATGGACCGCAGAAAGCGAAAGTCCGCGTTTTGCCATCATGTAACCCGCCACAGGACTGTCTATACCGCCTGACAGCAGCAGACATGCTCTGCCGCTGCTGCCGTATGGCATACC
>CALXGU010000010.1 GCA_944387905.1 uncultured Clostridia bacterium | reverse complement strand
GTGGGTGTAGTATGCGTACCCGACAAACGGCTTAATGTTTTGGCTCAGATGAGTAAATCAAAAAAAATAGTCCCTGCAGTAATAGAATTTGTAGATATAGCCGGTCTTGTAAAGGGAGCCTCCAAAGGTGAGGGCTTAGGCAATAAGTTTTTATCAAATATCAGAGAAGTAGATGCAATAGTGCATGTAGTAAGATGTTTTGATAATGACAATATCGTACATGTCGACGGAAGCGTCGATCCTATTCGTGATATAGAAACTATTAATCTTGAGCTTATTTTTGCCGATCTTGAAAGTGTGGAAAAACATATAGACCGTGTAAAAAAACTGCTGAAAGGCGATAAAAAATATCAGACAGATCTTGATATGTTTGAAAAAATCAAGACTGCACTTGAAAACGGAAAGCTTGCAAACACAGTAGAGTTTACAGACGATGAAAAAGAAATTATGCGCTCTGTACAGCTTCTGACGAATAAGCCGGTGATTTATGCGTGCAATATCAGCGACAGTGATATAGGCACAAGCAACGACTATGTAAAGCTTGTTGAGGATTTTGCACAAAAAAGCGACTCTGAAGTTTTCACTATATGTGCTCAGGTGGAACAGGAAATAAGCGAGCTGGATGATGAGGATAAAAAAATGTTTCTCGAGGAGCTCGGCTTTGAAAGCAGTGGTCTGGACAGGCTTATAAGCAAGTGTTATTCACTGCTCAGTCTTATAAGTTATATTACAACAGGCGAGATGGAAACCAAGGCCTGGACGATAACCAAAGGTACCCGCGCGCCGCAGGCGGCCGGAAAGATCCATACTGATTTTGAACGCGGATTTATTCGAGCAGAGGTTGTATCATATGATGACTTGGTAGCATGCGGGAGTATGGCTGCGGCAAGAGAAAAGGGTCTTGTTAGAAGTGAAGGTAAAGAATATGTGATGAACGACGGAGACGTTGTTTTGTTCAGATTTAATGTATAATAAAATACAGCTGCCGTATTTCAGGCAGCTGTATTTTTTGTTTTTAATTAATCGTTGCAGCAGCAGAGGATAAGAAGTGCGATTATTATTATCCAGCAGCAATTGTCCTCACCGAACAAGTTCTTGATACACATTGACTTTTCACCTCACATTTTAAATTCAATATATCCTATGTGATGGTGATATTTTGTGTTACAAACAAATGATCAATAATAAAACAACTGTTATTATCAGTGCAAAAATCGCCAGACCCCAATAAAAAAGCTTTTTATTTTTACTTTTCTTTTTTAATCTGATTTTTCCTGTGCAGTTGTTTTTTATTATTCTCTCGCATTCGGTAAGCATATCGGTTTTACTGGCTTTGGTTCCATCGCGCAATATAAAAATTGCCTCCTCAAATATATCACTGTCAGTGTTTTTTAGTACTACAACCTGCCTTCCGATGCCTTTAAACATAACCATAATCCTTTATTGATATTTAGTTATATTTTTACCTTCAATCAGTTTATTATTCAAAACGTCTTTTTGTGACTTTTGCGGTCAAAACGGTCATATCGTCATCATATTCAGGCTGAGTTGAATCATACGCACAGTCTAATAGTTCCTTTGTAATAGTTTCAGGTTCGCGGCTTTTGCTCATGAGTATTGCAGCCTGCAGTTTGTCATCTGCCGCAGATACGCCGTCTGACATCATTATTATATAGTCGCCGTCTTCAAGAGTGGTGGAAAAGTATACGTAGTTTATTTTATCCGTAAGTCCTGCAGGATAACCTCCGCCGTTTATTTTTATCAATTTTTTATATCTGAGAATATAGCCGTAATATGCTCCGCATTTATAAAACTGAGCTACTCCGTTTTCAAGTGAAATGCTGCATAAATCTATTGTTGAAAAACCTATTTCATCTTTGAGCATTTCCATTGAGGAGTTTACTGTGCTTATGGCTTTGCTTGGATCAACACCGGATTTCAGCAGTTTTTTTAAAAGCGTTATAGTATTTTCACTTTTTATAAACGCTTCTTTGCCGCTGCCCATACCGTCTGCAAGGATTATGTTATATTTTGAATTTATGCTTTTGAAAGCGCTGACATTATCACCGCATATACTTTCTCCGCGCTTGGCTTTATATAGAGCAAAACACTCTATTTTATAGTTGTCTGTCTGTTCGAATTTGTATAAATAGTTTTTACCGTCACAGGATTGACTGCCGACAATAAAATTTTTGCCTGCGTTATCCGATATCATTTTACGTATAGTATGAATATTTGGGCTTCCGTCGCACTTAAATCTGAGTGCTATTATCTGCTTGCCTTCGGTACTGTAGTAATTGACCAGACTGATATCTCTGCATTTATTTAAAAATAAATATTTTTTTATTTTGTTTTCAAGCGACTCATTTATAAGCGGAGTAATATTAGTATCATTGATTTCTTTTACAAGGTTATCCGTACTGATTTTAAATTTTTCGCACAGCGCGTCACATGATTCATTTGTGTTGTCGCTGTACTCTTTTGATATATCAATATATGTCGATAAGATGTTTCCTAATTTTTTCTTGGGAAGTATCTTGAACATAACGGAAACGATGACCGGTGTCAGAAGTACTTGAAAATTAAGACCTATTATTCCGTATATTGATATATATAGAGAAAAAAACGCCAGAGAATAAGCGGCTTCAATATATTTTTTATCAAATTTGGATACAAGTATGCATAATAGCGCCGGAATGTATAATACAATAAAATAATGTTCATTTGCCGGGTGCAAAACGGCGCTTACAAAGCAAAAAGAAATTGTAAATGCTGCGGCGATTTTTCTGTCCAAAAAAAATGCCGACATAAATATGCATAATATCAAAAAAACGAGAGATAAAGAAAAACCGTATAAATAAAAATTGTCAAACGCGCAAAGGATTATCAAAAGAGTGATATTTAGCGATATCATATCTTTTGAATCCAATTTACTTTTTCTGGCAACAGCGTTTATCAAATATTTGCCGAAATACGCGCTGCACCCGCATATAACCGCTTCACATACAAGCAGCAGAATTGAATATATGCTGAATTCATCTGCAAACAAAAAGATAAAGCCTATTATAAATGATATAGCAGCTGGCAGTGCAGGGGAGTATACATTTTTAATGTATCTCTTTTTACCCGATATAAGAATAACTGCCAGCATTATAGCGTCGGCACAGACATATCTGAAATTATGTACGGAAAATGCTTTGGTGGCATATCCGGCAGCAGCGCCGATAAAAGCACACGTCACTGACAGCTCAGATGCCGGCAAAACCGAAAGCATTGACAGAGAAAATGGCGAAAATGATTCTTTGTATCCGGCTTTTGATATTATAAACCCTACCGCAACGGAAAAAATAACATTCAGCAGTCTGTATGCTGCTGCCTCCAATATTTGCAGTTTACTTCTAAATCCTGTCTTTTCCATAATAAAACCTCCGTTGTAGCTAAAATTATAACAACGGAGGTTAAAATATTATGTCATAAATTGAAAGGGGAGGGCATATAATTATTCGCTTTATATTATATCTTTCATGCTGTAAAGACCGGCGCTGCGATTTACAAGCCAGCCGGCAGCATTGAGGGCGCCTGAAGCAAATATCTTTTTAGAATATGCTGTATGCTTTATTTCAATAACTTCATCAATACCTGCAAAAATCACGCTGTGTTCTCCGACGATACTTCCGCCGCGCACTGAGCTGATGCCTATTTCATTTTCGCTTCTGGCTTGCTTTTTCAAATGTCTGTCGTATACATAGGAGTAATTTCCGTCAGCATTGATTGCATTGGCAAGCATGATGGCAGTACCGCTCGGTGCATCTATCTTTTTGTTATGATGTTTTTCTATTATTTCTATGTCAAAGGTATTGCCCAAAACATTTTTTGCCTTTACAGCAAGCTCAGTGATCAAACTGATCCCCATAGACATATTATATGAAAAAAATACCGGAATAGTTTTGGCCGTACTTTCTATTTTTAAAATATCCTGTTCCGAATTTCCTGTAGTAGCTATAACGGCGGGCATATTTTTTGATTTTGCAAAATTCAAAATATTCTGCAATAATGAAGGATGGGAAAAGTCGATGATAACATCAGCTTGTTCTTTCACATCAAATATATCGCTGTAAACAGGATAGTCAGCCGATAAATCGTTTTTAATATCGACACCAGCTGTTATTTTGAAATTATCCAGTTCATTAACCAGCTGCGTAACGGTTTTCCCCATATGGCCCTGACAGCCGCAAAGTATAATATTTATCATTTTTTACGTCCCCTATGTTATCAAATTAAATCAAATTCAGTGCTTTTAGTTCTGTCTTGAGTCTGTTGAGATTATTCTGGTCCATTCCGCATAACGGCAGCCTGAGCGGACCTGCGTTCATGCCCATTAGATTCAGAGCTGTCTTCACGGGGATGGGATTAACTTCGCAAAACAGCGCGTTTATTATATTAAGATATTTAAGCTGCATCTGCAAAGCCAAATCTGATTTTCCGTCAAGCATATGCTGGCACAGCTGATGAGTCTCATAAGGCATTATATTTGCTAAAACAGAAATCACACCTATTCCGCCCAATGACATTATCGGAACTATCTGATCGTCATTGCCGCTGTAGATATCCATTTCACATCGCGCCGCAACAGCGGCTATCTGAGATATATTTCCGCTTGCCTCTTTAACTGCTACGATATTATCGATTTTATCAAGCTTCTCATACGTACTCAGTTCGATATTCATTCCCGTTCTGGAAGGGACATTATACAGTATGCATGGAATATCGACATTTCGCGCAATTTCATTGAAGTGTCTGACAAGTCCGTTTTGAGTAGTTTTATTATAGTACGGAGTAACAAGCAATAATGCATCTGCACCTGCGTTCTGTGCAAACTTAGACAGACGCACCGAATATGCGGTATCATTGCTACCCGTTCCGGCAATTACAGGTACCCTGCCGGCCGCGCACTCAACGGAATATTTTATTACTTCTTCATGCTCTTTATTTTCCAGAGTTTTGCTTTCACCGGTAGTTCCGCAAATTATAAGCGCGTCAGTGGAATTACTGATCTGAAACTCAATCAGTTCCCCGAGCTTGGCAAAATTTACGGATCCATCCTCGTGCATCGGCGTAACCAAAGCCACGCCTGAGCCTTTAAAAACGGGTGCATTCATAAAAACATCTCCTATATTCAGTTCATATAACCCTGAGCGTACAGCAGCTCAGCAAGCAAAACAGCACCGCCTGCTGCACCTCTCAAAGTATTATGCGAAAGACATACAAATTTATAATCAAATATCCTGTCCTCACGTAAACGGCCTATATTGATTGCCATACCGTGCTCATTGTCACGGTCAAGTCTTGTCTGCGGACGGTCAGGCTCTTCAAAATAATGTAAAAACTGTTTTGGAGCGCTGGGAAGTTCGAGTTTTTGAGGCATGCCAGAATAATTTTTCCAAATTTCTAAGATTTGTTCCTTAGAAGGCTTTTCATTTTTGAATTTAATAAAAACAGCTGCCATATGCCCGTTAGATGCTGCGACACGCAGGCACTGTGATGTTATAACAGGAGAAGAGGCATTGACTATTTTGTCGCCTGACACTTTGCCCCAAATTTTAAGCGGTTCAAGTTCGCTTTTTTCCTCTTCGCCGCCGATATACGGTATTACATTGTCTACCATTTCTGGCCATCTTTCAAAAGTCTTGCCCGCACCGCTGATAGCCTGATACGTGCAGGCAAGAGCAGAGTCTATTTCAAAGTTTTCCATAAGCGGATGCATTGCAGGCACATAGCTCTGCAATGAACAGTTTGACTTTACTGCAATAAAACCGCGCTTTGTGCCGAGACGCTTGCGCTGAGCAGGAATTATCTGCGCATGCTGAGGATTTATTTCCGGTATTATCATAGGAACATCGGCTGTTGACCTGTTGGCGGAGTTATTGGAAATAACAGGACACTCCAGCTTCGCATAAGCCTCTTCAAGCTTTTTGATTTCCTCTTTCGGCATATCTACAGCACAAAAAACAAAAGATACCATCGATGCTATCTTTTCCTTATCTGCCTGAGCATCGTAAACATACATATCGGCAACGTCGCCTGAAAGCTCGGTATCCATACACCATCTGCCGCCAAGGGCCTCGGAATACTTTTTGCCCGCACTTCTGGAAGAGGCGGCAAGAACCTTTAAATTAAACCAGGGATGATTTTCAAGCAGAGTAATGAATCTCTGTCCTACCATACCCGTGGCACCGATAACTCCGACATCACATTTTTTCATTTTGTTTCTCCTTAACTATTGAAAATAAAAATAATACAATATATAATAACTAATTGTTAATATATAACATACAGTATATCTGTATTATAATAATATAACATTATACTTTTTTTATGTCAATAATAAGGAACGAAAATATGAATATATCTGATTTTGATTATGACCTTCCTGAAAATTTAATTGCACAGGACCCTTTGGAAAAACGCGATGAATCACGCCTAATGATTATGAACAAAATTACCGGTGAGCTTCAGCATAAGCATTTTAAAGATATAATAGACTATTTAAAACCATCAGACGTTCTTATTCTCAATGACTCAAAGGTGATACCTGCTCGTATATACGGAAAAAGGCATGGCAGCGGCGGCACGATTGAAACTCTTCTGCTCAAGGATTTGGGCAACGATGAATGGGAGGTACTTGTAAAACCCGGACGAAAGGCGCTTGTGGGGCAAGTCATTGATTACGGAGAGAGCCTATGCGGTACTGTTGTTGACATATCCCGAGACGGCAACAGAATAATTAAATTTACATATGACGGAGTGAGTATATATCCGATCTTAGACAGAATCGGAAATATGCCAGTACCCCCATACATAAAAAAGAAACTTGAGGATAATGACAGATACCAGACTGTATATGCTAAAAATCTCGGCTCTGCCGCCGCACCTACAGCCGGCTTGCATTTTACTGAAGATTTACTGACAGCAATAAAAGAAAAAGGTGTTATAGTAAAATATGTAACTCTTCATGTAGGCTTAGGAACGTTCAGGCCTGTAAAGGTAAAGGACATTACACATCATATCATGCATTCCGAACATTATTTTGTCCCTGAAGATACAGCTAATGAGATCAAAATGGCAAAACAAGAGGGCAGACGCGTAATATGTGTAGGAACAACATCAATACGTACTGTTGAAAGCGCTTTCAATGAAAAAGGCGAGCTTTTATCCTCCAGTTCTGATACCAGTATCTTTATATATCCTGGATATAAGTTTAAAATTGCAGACGCGCTGATCACTAATTTTCATTTGCCGCAAAGTACTCTATTGATGCTTGTCAGCGCATTTTCAAGCAGAGACATGATAATGAACGCTTATAAAACGGCAATCGAAATGCAGTACAGATTTTTCAGTTTCGGCGATGCGATGTTTATAAATTGATAATGAGGTGAAATATTTGTTTCAAATCTTATGTAAAGAAAAAAGAGCGCGAAGGGGAAGAATGAAAACAGTACACGGAGATATTGAAACTCCGGTTTTTATGAATGTTGCAACTGCAGCGGCAATAAAAGGAGCTGTCAGCGCTCTTGATTTAAAAGAAATTGGCTGCCAGGTAATGCTGTCAAACACTTATCATCTTCACCTGCGTCCGGGTGATAAAATAGTTAAAGAGCTTGGAGGTATTCGCAGTATGAGCAGGTGGAACGGACCTGTACTAACTGACAGCGGCGGTTTTCAGGTGTTTTCTTTGTCCGGACTGCGGAATATAAAGGAAGAAGGCGTATATTTTTCTTCGCATATCGATGGGAGAAAAATATTTATGGGACCGGAAGAAAGCATGCAAATTCAGTCTAATCTGGGGTCAACTATTGCTATGGCCTTTGATGAATGTATAGAGAACCCAGCTGAATACAACTATACAGCCAATTCGATTGAACGCACCACAAGATGGCTTGAAAGGTGCAAAAAAGAGCTTGACCGATTAAATTCACAGCCTGATACAATAAATAAAAGCCAGTTGCTTTTCGGCATAAATCAAGGCAGCACTTTTGCCGATCTGCGAATAAAACATATGAAAGATATTGCATCTCTTGATTTGGACGGTTATGCGTTGGGTGGGCTTGCGGTAGGCGAGCCGGCAGAAGTCATGTATGATATTATTGAACAGACCGAACCGTTTATGCCGTATGATAAACCCAGATATTTAATGGGTGTGGGTACACCTGTGAATATACTTGAAGCAGTTGATCGCGGTATAGATTTCTTTGACTGCGTAATGCCGGCGCGAAACGCCAGACATTCACATGTGTTTACAGAAAACGGTATAATTAATTTGCTTAATAAAAAGTATGAGCTTGATGATACTCCGCTTGATGAACATTGCAGCTGTCCGACTTGCACTAATTTTTCAAAGGCTTATATACGTCATTTGTTCAAAGCAGGTGAAATGCTGGCAATGAGACTTTGTGTTATTCATAACTTATATTTTTATAATAACTTGATGCAAAAAATAAGAGATAATATAGAAAACGGCAGTTTTAGCAGCTTTAAATCGGAAATGATAGAAAAGCTGGGCAGAAGAATATAAAACACTTGATTTTTCAAAGTAAATAATTTATAATATTAAAAAAATCAGAGAGGATATACGAATGGAATTTATATCACAATACGGAACCTTATTATTTATGATCGCTCTTATGGTCGTTATGTATCTTATAATGTTTCGCCCCCAGAAAAAACGCGAGAAAGCAATAAAACAGATGCGAAACAATCTTGAAGTTGGAGATATAGTCGTAACAGAGAGCGGTATTGTGGGCAAAGTGGTTTCCACAAAGGACATTGACACAGTAACAATTGAGACAGGTGCTGATAAAACTAAGCTTAAATTCAAAAGATGGGCTATAATCAGCAAAGAAGAGCAATAATCAGAATAAATAACAACCCCCTTGAATACTTATATAGTATTCAAGGGGGTTGTTTTATGCGTTCATATTTAGAAAATAAAGAACCGTCAAAATGGTGGTTCAAACCGCTCAAGATTATAACCATAATTGCAATATCTGCAGCAGTTATGCTGATACTGACACTTATATGCAGTATTCTGATACTAAAGACAAAAATGCCGGAAAGTTATGAAGAGTTCATGATGATAACAGTCAGCGCGGTAACTGCTATGCTTATGACAATTTTGCTTACGCTAAATACAAAAGTAAAAGCTATATTTGCGGCGGCATATTCATTTTTGATAATCGTAATCATAAAATTGATATTAACGGCAATTATGGCACAAAGTATATCATTCGGCAGACAGGGTATTGTAGGAATAATTTTTACTGCAGTATTTTGTATTCTCGGTGGACTGATAGCCGCTAACATCAAAAAATAGCAAATTGCATAAAATTCAAAAAAATCAATTTTGCTATTGACATTTTAAAACAGAATATTTAGTTTTAAGAAATTGATAAAATCTATATATTGTTTCAAACCGCAGATTAAGCGCCGGTTTACATAATATTTTCAGTACGGTTTACATAATATTTTATCACATTTAAACAAAAAGAAATTAATTTTGGAAAAGGCTTGATAATCAGCTTGACATGGTGTAAAATTTATTCACTGCAAAAATGAGCCTTAATTGATGTTTACATAATATTTTTGATTTGATTTACATATTTTGATCATAAAATTTATGGCTTGTACATATTATTTAACAGAAAGCCGGGGAGGTGTTTTTGTTGAATATAAAGAAAGCCGTAAATTTTATTTTTGACTGCGAGTTCCGTGTACTGGCTGTTTTTTCTTTGTTTTTTCTGATCGGGATCTGCTTTGGCTCATTTTACAGCTGCGGGATCAGTACTTCTGCAGAATTTTCTAACAGCTTTATTGCTGATAATTTATTTTCTCTTTTTATTAAAAACTTTTTATTGTTGGCAGCGGTTTTTTTCTTGGGCTATACGGTCTTCGGCGCGCCGCTTATATTTTTTGTTATTATTTACAGCGGTGTCAGCTGCGGGCTTTTTTTAGGCACTGTTTGTACCTTTTACGGTTTTCGTGGTGCCTTGGTTGCCTCGATATGCTTTTACTTATTTTATCTGGTTAATTTTATTTCTGTTGTGTATATTTCTTTTTCTTCTTTGCGATTATCTATTGCTTTATATAATGTCTTTAAAAATAATACTCGATATGTCTCGCCGAGTGTTTATTCTAAACCTCATGCTGTGAAATTTTTAATTTTTTCGCTTTTTACTTTTCTTTCGTGTATCTATTACGTTTATATTGCAAGAGGACTTACTATGCATTTCTTATGAAAGGAGGATCGATATGATAGAGCTGTTTGATGATTTCTGCGTTTACCTTGAAACCAAAAAGAAAACCTCATCCAATACTTTAGCGTCTTATAAACGCGATATCAAAAACTTTATTATATTTCTCCAGGGAATAGAATGCTTTGCATTCGATAAGGTCAGTCCTCAAGTTATTTCAAGATATATTACATATTTGAAAAAGCATAAAAAGAGCAGTGCCACTATTTCTCGCACTCTATCCAGCCTTCGCTGCTTTTTTAAATATCTTGTGCAAAAGAAAATAGTTGATTTTAATCCTATGACAGGAATAAAAAATGAAAAAAATACGTCCACTCTTCCTGAGATCATGTCGTCAAAGGATGTTGATATTCTTTTGTCTGCGCCCGATACTGAGACTGTAAAGGGCATACGTGATAAGGCTATGCTGGAATTGTTATATGCGACAGGTATCCGCGTAAGTGAGCTTTTGAATATTACAATTTATGATATCAATCTTGATGTGGGGTATGTTATTATAAAAAATGGCTCTTCAAAAGAACGCATTGTTCCTCTTTATCCGATGGCTGTAGATTCGTTGAAAATCTATTTGACAGCTTCACGGGACAAGCTATCGGGAAATAAGCCGCAATCTGATATTCTATTCTTAAATTCTTTAGGCGATAAAATGACACGTCAGGGATTTTGGAAAATAATCAAGCAATATGCAAGTAAAACTGATATAAATGCAGATATAACGCCTAAGATTTTACGCCATTCTTTTGCCACTCATCTGCTTGAAAACGGCGCGGATATAAATGTCATTAAAGACATGCTCGGGCATACCGCATTATCTTCTACGAAGATTTATACAAAAGTCATCAAAAATAAATATATGAATGTATATTCAAACTGCCATCCGAGAGCCAAACAAATATAAAGGAGACAAGCTGTAACTATGGGTTTATTCAACGATTACATGCGCGAAGGCAAGGGGATCAAGAATGAGATCGATACCAGACCGCGTTTGATTGTATTTTTTGATATATTGTTCAGAAAATTCTGGAATCTCATATTAGTAAATTTATTGTTTGTGCTGGCATGTATTCCGGTTATAACTATAGGCCCCGCAATTGCCGGGATGACTAAAATACTTCGCAATTATGCCAGGGAAGAGCACGCATTTATTTGGGGAGATTTCTGGGAAACTTTTAAGTCAAACTTTTTAAAAGCTATGCTCATCGGTATAATTGACTTTGTTATATCTTTTATTATTATATTTGATTTATATATGTATATAGCGCTTAATGCATCTCCAATTTTGCGTATTGCAGCCCTGGCTCTGATGTTCATAACAGCGACAATATTCATATTTATGAATTATTATATTTTTCCTATGCTGATAACATTTAGGCTTACATTCAAGCAGCTAATAAAAAATGCCTTTATCTTTGCTTGGATAGGCTTCTGGCGAAATATGCTGGTAACAATTATAATTGCCGGGTTGACAGCTTTGGCAGTGTTGTATATAGCAACGTTCGGTATACTATATCTTGCTCTTATATATTTTAGTCTCTGCGGATTGATTATAAATTTTGCTACTTATCCGCTTATCAAAAAGCATATGATCGACGGCTATGATCCTCAGACCGGCAAAAAACTTGATGAAGAAATTTAAAAAAAATAAAAAACCTGCACTTTTGAGTTGCAGGTTTTATTTTTTTATTTTTAAATTTGCAACAGGGTTAGAATCGATCGCATCTTTTACCTGTTCACTGTCAACATGCGTATATATCTGTGTTGTTCCCAAATTTTCATGACCCAAAATTTCCTGTAAAACGCGCAGATCCGTATTACCGTATCTATACATAAGGGTTGCAGCGGTATGTCTCAGTTTGTGTACCGAATAATTTTTATCTCCTAGTCCGCATTTTTTTAAATGTTCATCAATGACTTGCTGAACTCTTCTGCGTGTAATGCGGTTTCCTTTATTACTTACAAAAAGCGCACGTCTTGCGTCTTCGGTAAGATTATCGTTTCTTCGTTCATTTTCAAGATAATCTTTAATAGCTTCTTTGCATGCATCATTTAAGTATACATTTCTCTGTTTATTTCCTTTACCGGTAATTGTAAGATAATCACTGCCTAAATCCGATAAATTTATACCTACCAATTCAGACAGCCGCATACCGCAGTTTAAGAATAAAGTTATAATAGCAAAGTCTCTTTTGTTATTTCTTCCGTCCGATGCAGAACTGAGAAGCATCTCACATTCGTCAAGAGATAGATGTTTTGGCAGAGTCCGGGGGAGGGAATTGCTTTCAAGATTTTCTACCGGGTTAAAATCGATTTTTTTGGTTTTATTACACAAATATTTAAAAAAGCCGCGTATGCTGCAGCACTTTCTATTTAAAGTTCTGTTTGAGCAGTTGTGTTGTTCTTTCATATGGTACAAATACTGATATGTATCTTCTAAAGTGATTTTTTTAATAAAATCAATATCCAAAGAAGAAATATCTACATTATCAATATCCGATAAACAATTATCGTTAAGTGCTTTTAAAAATTTAAAATAATATCTCAGGTCCAAGTAGTATTCATAAATAGTTTTTTTTGATTTACCTGTAACAACATCAAGGTAAAACAAAAAGTCGCGAATACTTTTTGGTATATCGTCATAAGCCATAAAAACATCACCCAAATAATTTTATCACGTACAATTAATAATTTCAATATAAAAGGAGAGACAATAAACAATATATATAATTGCACAAAATTAATATTTTGTGCAATTAAGGGGAGGGAAATTTGCAGTCAAACTTATAATTTTCTATCATAATGGTAGTACTGCTGTTTGACTGCATGTATTCTATTTGTAGTTTACCTGTTAATTATCGCCGCTGTTATTTAAGTATTCAAATAACTTACGTACATTTTCATATATATACGTAGGTCTAAAATCAAAATCCTTTAAATCATCCATTGTAGACTCACCGCTCAGCATTAACATCGTATCGATTCCTGCGTTATATCCGCTTGCTATATCAGTATACAATCTATCGCCAAGTAAAATTGCCTGGGATTTTGAAAATCCGGATTTTTCAACTGCTAATTCTATCATGGTCGCTTCAGGTTTACCAATAAATTTCGGTTTTCTTTTTGTAGCATTATACAGCATCTGTGAAACTGACCCGCAGTCCGGCACATAACCGTACTCAGTCGGACAGACCCAGTCCGGATTAGTAGCAATATAATCTACACCTCTTCCAAGCAAAATACATGCGTCTTCCAATTTTTGGAATGTCAGTTCTGTGTCAAAACCCATTACAAGACATGTTATATCATCTTCCAGCTTGTCAGTTATATTTAACGAATATAATTTAAGCTCCTGCTTTAACGATTGTGTGCCAAAAACATATATTTTATCATTTTTATTGTTTTTTTGAAGATATAACCCGGTTGCTTGAGCAGATGTTGTAAAATCATCTTTTTCGGCTGATATACCCATTTTATTCAGTTTTTCAATGTATTTATCAACGCTTTTTGATGAATTATTAGTTAAAAACATATATCTTCCGCCTGATTGTTTTACCCATTTCAAAAAATCAAGCGTACCGTCGAATATTTCATCACCAAGATATATTGTTCCGTCCATATCAAGTAGAAACAGTTTTTTATCTCTAAGTCGAGTCATTTTTTATTCCTTTCCGTCGCCACAGCTTTTATTTGAATAATTTTCAAGTAAAAGGACATAGCTGTCTGGTTTTTTTTCAAAGCCTAAACTTTCTGCAAGCAGCGAATATTCATTCGGCAAAACAATTTTTTTTATTATATTTATATCGCAGGCAAACAGTAAAGATTTAATAAGACCGTATATTACTGAAAAGTCACCGCTTATATTTGATATGTAATCTACATAAAGTGTATCATCACATAATTCATATTGTATAAACTCAATTATTTGATTATTTGAAACAGCTCCTAAATACAGCCGGTCCGATTCTGTAACAAGATTATATCTATCATTGAGCTCAGTTATTATTTTTTTATCCGTTATTTTTTTTATACTCAGCATATTATTTTCCGTCAAATTTGTCTTTTAATTTTTCAAGTGCTTTTTTTTCTATTCGTGACACATAACTTCGGGATATCCGCATCTTTTTAGCTACTTCTTTTTGCGTTAAACTTTTTGTATTGTAAAGACCATAACGCATAGTTATTATCAGTTTTTCTCTCTCCGGCAAATCATTTATAAATGAGTACAGCTTTTTAGCGTTTACCTTTAAATCGATGCAATCGGCTATATCATCTTCCTGACAGACGATATCCATATATGTTAGAGAATTTCCGTCATCATCAACATCAATAGGATCACTGATAAAGGTTTCATTTTGATTTTTACGCTGGGCACGGAAGTGCATCAAAATTTCATTTTCTATACATCGAGCAGCATATGTTGCAAGCTTGGTACCTTTAGCGGGTTTATAGGATGTAATACCTTTTATCAGACCTATTGTCCCGATAGAAATCAGGTCTTCCTGATCGGCACTGTTTGCGTAATATTTTTTTATCACATGCGCAACGAGTCTCAAATTGCGTTCGATCAAAATATCCCTCGCCTTTTTATCTCCTTTTTGTAATTTTTCTATATAAAATTGTTCCTCGCCGGGAGTTAAAGGTTTGGGAAAAGATGCGCCGTTTGATATATATAATATCAAAAACATAAAATTATCAAAGAGACTGCTTAAAAGTTCAAACATTCAATCACCCTTGATAATTATATGAAGATAAAACGGTATACTTTCATATACCGTTTAAATTTTTAATTGTTAAAAAATTTTGAATGTATGGTACTTACTGCAATATCGGCAAGATCTTTATCAATAAGTACAGAAATTCTAATTTCACTTGTCGAAATCATTTGTATATTTATATGAGCATCATAAAGAGCTTCAAACATCTTTGCGGCTACACCGGTATTGTTTATCATACCCGCACCGACTATAGAAACTTTAGCAATTGATGTATCTGCAATAACATTAGAAGCGCCGAACATTTCCTTGTTTTCGTTGATCACCTCAAGAGCGGTATCCAAAGAAGAGAGATTTGTGGTAAATGAAATATCCTTTCTCGAGTCTCTCCCGACAGATTGGAGAATAATATCAACGTTAACTCCCTTTTTTGCCAGCAGTGAAAACATTTGAAATGCCACTCCGGGCTCGTTTTTTACACCAATAACTGAAATTCTTGCAACGTCGCAATCCTTGGCGACACTGCTTACTAACATTTTTTCCACAAAGATTCCTCCCTTGACTTCAGTACCGGGCTTTCTTGTAAAGCTTGACAGTACTTCCAGTTTGACATTATATTTTTTGGCCATCTCAACACTTCTGTTATGAAGAACCTGAGCGCCGCATGACGCAAGCTCCAGCATTTCATCATATGAAATTTCACTGCGTAAAACAGCGTCTTTTACTTTTCTGGGATCGGCGGAATACACACCGTCCACATCCGTATAAATCTGACAGGCGTCAGCTTTAAGTGATGCCGCAAGAGCGACTGCACTTGTATCCGAACCGCCGCGTCCAAGTGTTGTTATATCATCGTATTTGTTTATGCCTTGGAATCCGGCGACTATAACTATATTATGCCTGTCCAGCTCTCTTGCGACACGCTCGGATTCTATTCTGTGGATTCTGGCAGCACCATATGTACTGTCTGTTTTTACACCGGCCTGCCAGCCGGTAAGAGATATGACGGGAAATCCGAGTTTTTGTATCGCCATTGCTAAAAGTGACATGGAAATTTGTTCGCCTGTAGATAATAGCATATCCATTTCACGTTTTGAGCTTTTGGGGTTTATTTCAATAGCTTTAGCTATTAGGTCATCAGTAGTATCGCCCTGTGCCGAAACTACCACAACAACGTCATTTCCCTCTTTATAAGTATTTGTTACTATATCTGCAACATTTCTGATACACTCTGCATCTGCAACCGATGTTCCGCCGAATTTTTGTACAATCAATCCCATTTTTCATCACCCTTTTCATCAATTTAAATTAAATACCCTGATAACGGAGTCTGCTTTTACTCCGGTGTTTTTTTCTAAAACACTTATTTTCTCATAGAAATCATATTCACTTAACTGCTCAGTTATGAAAACCGGTTTATCAAAATCAGTAAATACCTGTGACTGAGCAAAAACAGTCTTTATATCCTGTTCGCTGATTTGAGTCCCGCTTGCAAAACTGACATACCGTCTAAGAGGCATTTTCTTATAGTCTGCAATAAAGCTTCCATCAGATGATTTCCAATAAAGATATTTTCTGGTATTTAAATGTTTTGCACAATCGATTACATCTGCAACAACAGCAGATGCAGTCGGAAGCTTCCCTGCCCCGCGGCCGTAAAACAGAGATATTCCGACCGCATCGCCTTGAACAAGGATAGCATTGTATACATCTTCAACACCCGCAAGCGGAATAGATTTTTCAACTAAAAACGGAGCTACCATAATATAAAGCGTATTATCCGGGTTTTTAGAAATGATGCCGAGCAATTTTACCGCGTATCCTGCCTTATCGGCATATCTGATGTCTTCCAGTTTTATATCTGTTATACCTTCTGTGTGTACCTTTTTTGGATCAACATGCTCACCATATGCAAGAGATGCAAGAATAGCGATTTTTCTGCATGAATCTGTTCCTTCGATATCAGCTGCAGGATTTGCCTCGGCGTAACCAAGCTGCTGTGCATTTTTCAGCGCATCTTCAAAGGTATATCCGTCTTTTATCATCTTTGTTAGAATATAATTTGTTGTACCGTTTAATATTCCCGATATAGATTCTATTTCGTTTGCTGCAAGACATTGGTTTATAGGTCTTATAATAGGTATTCCGCCTCCGACCGATGCTTCAAACAGAAAGTTTTTATTTTTGTCCTTTGCGATCTGAAGCAATTCATCTCCGTACACAGCGACCAGTTCCTTATTGGATGTCACAACGCTTTTGCCGTTCAGCAAGCATTCCTTTACAAACTTGTATGCAGGATTAAGTCCGCCTATAACTTCTACCACTACTTCTATTTCCGGATCGTTAAGAATTATATTAAAATCTTTTATAAAAAGATTTTTGTAAGGACTGTCATCAAAATCTTTTATATCCAAAATATATTTAATTTCGATATCAGTGCCGGCCTTTTGGTTAATGGTATTTTTAT
>CALXGU010000009.1 GCA_944387905.1 uncultured Clostridia bacterium | reverse complement strand
TGCGCGGTATGATATAGAAATGAGAGGTGAGAGTTCTCCGGGTGCTATCGATCCTGTCAATGGGATCGTGGATTTCGCGGGGAATATGGGCTTTGACCACACTCCGCTTGCAGAGCTTGTATCGAAAAGTCTGGGAGGCAAAAAAGTCTTTCTTGAAAACGATGCGAATGTTGCTGCTTTTGCTGAGTATATGGCCGGCGCCGCAAGAGGAACAAAGCACAGTGTCACAATCACTCTGGGCACAGGCGTCGGCGGCGGAATGATAATAAACGGTAAAATTTACTCAGGCTTTAATAATAAAGGCGGAGAATTCGGACATATCGTAATAGAGCGCGACGGATGGCAGTGCAGCTGCGGCAGACGCGGATGCTGGGAGGCGTATGCTTCTGTAACCGGTCTTATCCGTCTTACAAAGGAGCAAATGCTCTCTGACAAAAATTCAGTGATGTGGGAAATTGCCAAAGGCAGTCTTGACAATGTAAACGGGCTTACCTCTTTTGACGCAATGAGACGCTCAGACCATACCGCTATTTACGTTGTCGAAAAGTATCTGCGCGCAGTGGCGACAGGCCTTGTTGACGTTATCAACATACTTCAGCCGGAGGTATTATGTATCGGCGGCGGCATTTCTAAAGAAGGCGACTATCTGCTTAAACCTATTAATCAGATCGTAAGCAATGAGATGTTTTCCAGACACAGTGACAGCTTTACAAAAATATGTATCGCCAAGTTAGGCAATGACGCCGGTATTATTGGAGCTGCCCTCTTAAACAGACAGTAATGCACCGATTATCGGAGGGATATTTACGGTTACAGACTTTATCATAAAAACCTTTATTGAAAAAGACGGTATTGACCAAAAGCAAAAACGTCTGAGATACGGAACAGTAGGCGGCGCATGCGGAATAACAGTCAACTTTCTGCTGGCACTGGGCAAGGCCGCTGCCGGTCTTGCTTTCCACAGCGTGGCGCTTGTAGCGGACGCTGTCAATAATTTGACAGATGCCGCTTCAAGTATTATAACTCTTATCGGCTTCAAGCTGTCCGGAAAAAAGCCTGACAGCGAGCATCCATACGGGCATGGCAGAGTGGAATATATAAGCGGTTTGATCATGTCTTTTATCGTTCTTTTGCTTGGTCTTACCTTGATAAGATCATCTATACAAAAGATTCTGCAGCCTGAGATGATACAGTTTTCATGGCTCTCAATAGCCGTTCTTGCTGTTTCTATCGGCGCAAAGCTTTGGCTTTCTGCTTTTTATAAAAAATTTCAGAAACAGACTGGATCCGCTACATTTTCCGCAGCATCGGCAGACAGCAGAAATGATGTTATAACCACTTTTGCCGTACTTTTATCCACCGTTGTTTATGCCGTTTCCGGCGTAGATATAGACGGATACACCGGCGTTGCGGTATCACTGTTTATCATAGTTTCCGGTGTGGGTCTTATACGTGAAACACTGGATCCGCTGCTCGGGCAGCCGCCTGATAAAGAGCTTGTAGAAGAGATCTGTTCACGAACCCTTGCTCACGACGGAATTATCGGTATACATGATCTTGTTGTCCACAACTACGGTCCGGGCAGGATTTTTGCTACACTGCACGCGGAGGTGTCTGCAAAAGAAGATATGCTCAAAAGCCATGATATGATAGACAATATCGAGCATGAATTCAAAAACGAAATGGGTCTTGAAATGGTCATACATATAGATCCTGTCATTATTGACGATCCCTATGTGACCGCATTAAAAAAAGATACAGCAGCTATTCTGTCAGAAATAGATCCGGGGCTCTCTCTGCATGATTTTCGTGTTGTTGCAGGTCCTACACATACCAACCTTATTTTTGACACAGTTGTGCCGTCTGATATAAAACTTACCGATAAAGAAATCAAAGAAAAAATAGACAGTGAGATATCCAAAATACATGAAAACTGTAACACTATAATAACTTTTGACAGAAACTACTGCAATTAAAAAAGCGGCGTGCATACTGCACACCGCTTTTTCAGTCTTTACTTTTTATAATATCAACAATAAAATAATATATCGGAATTGTCAAAAAAACTATCCATGACGGATGCCAGTTGGAATAGCCAAACCCACATATCAGATAAATCATAACTATAAGTACAGGATACACAAACTCAGAGGCATCTTTTTTTCTGACCGCTTCAATAAAAGTATAATACAGCGGTATCGTAAAGAAGAGTATCCACGCCAACCCCCAGCCTCCTAATATATCATAAAATCCGAATATCACATATAATACTATACATAAGACCGGATACGGAAATTTTTCGATTTTTTTTATGAATCCGCTTGATTTTTTATTTGACCTCACTTTTAAATTGCCGGTTTCGCCTTTTACCGGAGTTGATTCATTGGCCTTATCGATTTTATTTTCCTGTAAACGGTTATCTGCAGTTTCTTTTTCGGCACAGTTTTGTTTGTCGTTGTTTTCGGGCTGGCCGGTATCCGCTGTTCTATCGATAGTTCCGTTTATAAGCCGGTCAAGTGTAACACCGTAAATCTCGGATAGCATAATCAGGTTATCAGTATCCGGCGATGATTCCGCACGTTCCCATTTTGATACTGCCTGACGCGATACCCCCAGCATCTGGGCAAGCTGCTCCTGTGACAAATTTTTATTTTTGCGGTATTCGGATAATCTTTTTCCCATTTCCAGATTCATAGCCTTTATCTCCTGTATCATGATACCTTGATTATATATTACGCGCAGCACTATTACAATACATTTTTATTTACAATACGCAACCTATGGTTGCAAATTTGCAAAAAACAACTCCGGAGCGTCTGTTCAGACACTCCGGAGTATGTTATATAAAAATGAATTACTCGGCCTCGATTGCCTCTGTCGGGCATGCGGAAGCGCAAGCGCCGCAGTCGATGCATTCATCAGGATTTATTACGTATTTATCATCACCCTGAGATATTGCACCTACGGGACATTCACCTTCACAGGTACCGCAAGCGATACAATTATCAGTTATTACATGTGCCATTATATACACCTCCTTATTGTTGCAGTTTTATAATATCAAAACTGCTTTAATATTGCAAGAGTTTTTTATATCTGTTTAAAAAATAAATATCAATTATCCTCAAGTTCTAAAAGCTGTTCCATTTCTTCTTTGGAAATACTGCTTTTTCCGGGGGTCAGCACTTTGATTTCGGACACATTGTACACTTTACTCACAGCACTGCCGTCCGAACTGCAAAGCGCAGCGCGCACTGTCTGCTTAAGAGTATTGACCTCAGTGACATTTGCGTTGCCGTCCGGAGTTTTGATAAGCGCTCCGACTTTGGGCATATTACGGTTGAGTTCTTCATATACCTGCTGTTCGTAATTGAGACAACACATCAGCCTGCCGCATGTTCCGGATATTTTAACCGGATTGAGAGACAGTCCCTGTTCTTTTGCCATTTTTATGGAAACCGGATGAAAATCACCCATAAAGCTATGACAACAGAACGGCCGTCCGCACATTCCAAGACCGCCTTTCATTTTACATTCGTCTCTTACACCGATCTGACGAAGTTCGATCCTTGTCTTAAACACGACCGCAAGTTCTTTTACAAGCTCCCTGAAATCTATTCTGCCTTCAGCTGTAAAATAAAAGAGTATTTTACTCTCGTCGAATGTATATTCCACCTCAACTACAGTCATGTCAAGTTTAAGCTTTTCTATCTTTTTTGTACAGACATCAAATGCGTGCTGTTCTTTTTGTCTGAGCGTCTGCATTTTTTTGATATCGGCGGAATCCGCGACCCTGATCACCGGCTTTAAAGGCGACACGACCTCGCTTTCGCTGACCTGACGGTTTTCCTGCACAACCTCTCCGCATTCCTTGCCGCGGGCGGTTTCTACTATACACCACTGACCCTGGCTGAGCCTTAGCTTACCGGGGTCGAAATAGTACATTTTTCCGCCGTTTTTAAATCTTACACCAACTATATCAATCAATATTTTTTCCTCCGCAAAGAAGTATGACAACCTTGGCCGCCGCAAGCGCGGGACTGACGTTTGCATTTATCAGTTCTACCGCCGACTCGCACGCGCGGATACTGTCATACAACATATTCAAATCTATTTTATCAAATAACTGTTTGTTTTTCAATATACTGCCGCAAAAAACAGCATCGTCCGACTTGCCCGAGGCTGTATATACCGCCACATCCCGTAAATACATAGCAAGTACCGGCAGAAATCCGCACAGCGTATCCTTTGACATACCGCTTATTATGCGCGACGCGGCATACTCTCCCGACGACAGCGCACTGACGACCAGTTTTTCACAGTCGGCAGAATAGTGTTCAAACTCCTGCGAGCCCAAAAAAGACTCTGCAAGTCCTATATTTCCGCCCGCCGCCAGCACCGCCGTTTTCAGCTGTTCTGAATCTTTGTCCGGATATACCGTTTTGAGATACTCTGCGGCGCAGGACGGCTCAACGTATTCCATATCATACACCGCACAGCGTGAAATAACTGTCGGCAGCACTTTCTGACGGCTCTGACTGAGAAGTATAAACACAACAAACGAAGGCGGCTGTTCCAGAATATTCAGCAGCGCGTTCTGCCCTGCATCATTCATAAGATGCACACCGTCTATTATGTATATCTTGCGTCTGCCCTCACTGGGTCTGACAAATGCATCGGCACGCATTTCCCTTATCTGTTCTACCGAAATGAGCTTTTTCCCTTCGGCAGGACGTACCGTTGTTACATCAGGGTGACTCGAGCGCATCACCTTTTCCCTGCCCTCTCCTACAAGCTCATACGCCAAAAGCCGCGCGGCTGTTTTCTTGCCTGTTCCCTGCTCGCCGCAGAACAAATATGCATGCATGGGCGTATCGGTCGTTACCGCGCGGGAAAGCTGCTCTTTCATTTTTTTGTTTGATAAAAGTGCATCAAACATTTATATATTTCCTCTCAACACTTGCCGGCACATTCAGCGGAGAAATATCAATAATAACCTTATCCCCGCACTTGCAGTCAATACCCGTGACATCTATCATTGTATGAGTAAGAGCCACTCTTCCGACCGCTCTTGCTTTTTTGCCGTTTACCGTCACACAAAGCCGGTTGTCGGAAAACAGCATTTTGAAAACACCGTAGCCGTAGCGCATAATGTCTATAAGCCTGAAAGTATCGTATTTTTTACCGATAAGCAGACCGTCATGCGAGCCCGCGTCTATGACTGCCACGCGCGTGTCGCGTTTCAGCCTGTATACGTTACCGTATCCGATATTTGAGCCTTTTTTTAAATTTCGTATATCTATTATACGTGCCTGAAGAAAGCCCACCTTTTTAAGATCGGCGTCCGTATTCATGGGAAGTCTGCCCAAGAGAGCCGAACCCGTACGCACAGCATCCAGATGATATTTCCCGCCCCGCAGTACGGCGCATGAATTGGAAATATGCCTGATGCCCGGCTGTATACCGTTATCCTTCAGCCTTTCGGTAACTGAGAGAAACTTTTCAAGCTGCCTGTCCATCGATTTGGTACTCTTGTCAAACGACGCGGAAAAATGCGAGAATATCCCGCGCACATTTATTCCGTCAAGTGAGTATACCGCCTTTATATCCGAAAAGTTTTCGGGCATAAATCCGAATCTGCCAAAGCCGGTATCGATTTTTATCTGCACCTTTGCCGTGACGCCCTTTTGCTCCGCATACGCCGCTATCCTTTTTGCCTGACCCAGTGAATCAACAGACACTGTAAGCCCGGCGTCTACCGCCTTTTGCAAAGACGCGTCGTCATGATAACACGACAGAACAAGTATATCCGCAGGTATGTCCGCCAGCCTCAGCGCCTCCTCAAGCCGTGACACCGCGAACATCGAAACGCCGCAGCAGTCCGACAGCAGCCTGCACACATACTTAGCTCCCAATCCGTAGCAATCCGCCTTCAGCACAGGTATGACAAGCGCGCCGGTTAGCTTCGATATCTCATTGTAATTATGGATAATATCATTTGTATTTATGACAAATTCCGTCATTTTTTACCTCTGTTTTTCAGTTTGAACCTGAGCATGTTCAGATGACGATAGTTCTTTTCCGCAAATTTGAGAAAACGATTGACAAGCGGTCGGTACACAACGCTCATCTCTCCGACAAACTCAGTAAACTCGCCGTTAAAGCCCTTTTTGAACCTGTACAGTCCGTACAGAGGGTTGTCCTCGCTGATATCACCGGACACGCCTCTGAAATCATACACAGAAGCACCCAGCTCTACCGCCCACTTTATCATTTCGAACTGAAGCAGGTAGTTAGGCATGACATTTCTGTAAGAATCACTGGACGCGCCGTACAGATACCAGACTTTATCCCCGTATGCCACCGCGATAGTGCCGGCTATGGGCTTTGAGTCCAGATATGCCATATACAGCCTTGCATGCTGACCCAACGCCTCAAGCAAACGCCTGAAATAAGCCGCATTTCTTATGACAAAATTATCGCGCACGCCCGTTTCAAGCATGATTTTATAAAAATCGTCCACCTTGTCGATTCCTTCTGTCCTGACAACTACGCCTTTTTTTATCGCTACTCTTATGTTATACCTGGTTTTTTGATGGAATGACGCAAGCAGCTGCTCCTCGTCCCTGCCGTCTATATACAGTCTGAAAACATATCTGGGCTGCACGCCCTCGAAATTTTTCGTATCACTGCCCATAGCAAGACCGAGAGAGCTGCAAATCTGAATAAACTCTTTGTCGTCACTTTTTACGTCCGGGTCTATTTTAAATATATATGCACGGTATTTTTTGGCAAGTGCGTTCACACCGTCCATAAGCTGTTTCATGACTTGCCTGTCATGGATATCGCATACCGGGCCCCTGGGTGAATACATCATATTCGCCTTGAAAACCGGTACATGCCGTATTAGCACACCCACCGTTCCGACTATTTTGCCATTTTCATCCCTTACGATCACCGCTTCAAATTTCCAGTCGGTCTTTATTTTTGCCCACATTACAGACTGAGTAAAATGTCCCTTTTTACAGCTTTTTACAAAGTTTTCATATTCCTCTGTCTGAGTTTTATTATTTAAATCAAGAAATTCCAATTATTTCACCTCTCAAAGGCTTTCTAAAATTATATTATAACCAAAAAACATCGGTTTGTAAATAAAGTATTTGATTTTCAGATAAAATAGTGTATACTATAATTATAAAATATTGCGAAAGGATGTATTCGATATGGTTACAAAAGATTCTGTGATAGGCGACGTACTTGATCAGTATCCCGAAACCGCTCAGCTTTTTCTTGAAATAGGAATGCACTGTCTGGGCTGTCCGTCAGCCAGAGGTGAGACGATAGAACAGGCCTGCGCGGTCCACGGCGAGGACTGTGACGCTCTTATCGAGCGCATAAATGAAGCGATCGCTTAATACAATACACTGACGGTATGCGGATATTATTGCTCCGCATGCCGTAATTTTTTAAACGGAGTTGACTATGTCCAAAATAATTCTTTTTGATCTTGACGATACCATTCTTGATTTTCACAAATGTGAAAAAGAGGCGCTGTGCCAGACTTTAAAAGCTCTTGACGTACCTATATGTGAGCAGAACCTCACACTTTACAGTCAAATAAATGACAGTATGTGGAAAAAGCTGGAGCTGGGTCAGCTTACGCGCAAGCAAGTGCTTTTTAACAGGTTTGAAGAATTTTTCAGCCGCATAGGTATTTGCCGCGACCCGCTCAAAGCCAAAACTCTGTATGAACAATCGCTGTCAAAGCAGTGCTTTTTTGTTGACGGCGCGCTGCCGCTTTTAAAAAAGCTGTATAAAAAATATGATCTTTACATAATATCAAACGGCACGGCACACGTTCAGGATGGACGTATCGCAGCCGCTGATATCGAAAAATATTTCAAGGATATTTTTATTTCAGATAAAATCGGCGTAAACAAGCCGTCAAAAGAATTTTTCAGCTACTGTGAAAGTCATATACCCGGTTTTGATCCGAAAAACGCAATAATAGTAGGAGACAGCCCGTCTTCCGATATCCTGGGCGGCATAAACGCAGGCATCGCAACTTGCCGCTACAACCCCGAAAACAAACAAAACCCAGAGGGTATCATACCGGATTATCAAATATCAAAGCTCTCGCTTTTGCCTGAAATTTTAAAGGCACATTTTAACGAAACGGCGGTACAAAGCTGATGGTTAATATTATTTACGGCCGCGCGGGCACAGGCAAGACCCACAGCCTTGAAAAACAGGCCGAGAGCCTTTCAGGGCAAGGCACAAAAGTTTTTTTTGTCGTACCGGAACAGCTGACTGTTTCGCGTGAATACTCATTCAGTAAAAACGGCTTTGAAAATACTGAGGTACAGAGTTTTTCGCGTCTTGCCGACACTGTTATGAGAGCTCTGGGCGGAACTGCAAAAAAAATGCCCGACAGCGCCATGAGCGCCGCGGCACTGTACCGCAGCGTGTTGAATGTATATGATTCTCTTACATATTACAAAAGAGTCGCCTGTTCGGACGGATTTATAAACAAGCTGAAAACCGCCTTTGCGGAATTTGATACATGCCGCATCAGTCTGCCGATGATTGAGGCTATCCCCAATGATGAGCTGCCCGGCTCGTTTATGGCAAAGTACCGTGATCTTTTTATGATTTACAACGAGTACAAGCGCATATGGGACGATGAATACAAGGCGCCCGGCGAAGACCTGACGACAGCCGCACAGCTGTTGGAGCAGTCGGAGCTGTTTGCCGGTTCGGTCTTTATGTTTGACAGTTTTTACGGTTTTACACGCCAGCAGCTGGATCTTATCGAGCAGATAATCAAACAGTGCTCAGGCTGTTATTTTGCATTTACTACAGATCTTGAGGACGAGCTGTTTTCAACCGTAACAGAAGAGGCATATAAAATATCACGCATATGCAAAAAAACTCACACTCCCTGTGTATTTGAAAAAGTATCGGATATTCCCTACAGACTGAAGACCGAATCCCAGAGATTTATTCAAAAATACTGGAACGCCGACAGCGCGCCCCAATTTGACGATAACTCAAATCTTACGGTTTATGCCGCTAAAAACAGGGCGGAAGAGCTGAATTTTATTGCCTGCAAAATAAAAAACGACGTGCTTTGCGGAAAATACCGATTCCGTGATATCGCCGTACTGTCAACAGACAGTCAGGGCATGGCTCCGCTTGTAAAATCTATTTTTTCAAAACATGAAACTGCGGTTTTTGCCGACACGAAAAAGAGTCTGCTTGCAATGCCGCTTACGGCTATGGTCCTGAGCGCTGTTGAAACAGCTTTTGAGGGATTTACCTATGAAAATGTTTTTTCTTTTTTGAAAACAGGGCTCGCAGGCCTGTCCTTTGACGATATAAACATACTGGAAAGTTATGTCCAGATGTGGAAAATAAAAGGCGGCGGCTGGTTTGAGCAAAGCTGGACCCGCAGTCCGTCCGGTCTTGACAAAAGTCCCGATGACAAACAAAGGCTTGAGTATATAAACAGCCTCAGGGAAAAGACGGTAGAGCCGCTCAAGGATTTCTGTGACAGCCTGAAAAAATCCCACGGCTGCCGTGATATGCTGACCGCAGTATGCCGGCTTTTTGACAGACTTGAAATTAGCAGCCGTCTTGTCCGGCGCGCGCAGTATTTTGAAAGCACGGGAGATATGTATCTGGGACAGGAGTATTCACGCGTCTACGAGATATTTATTAAAATGCTGGACAGTATCGATAGCATATTTAAAAATGATAAAATCGATATACATAGATTTCACAGCATAATCAAAATCTGTGCCGGAAGCATTACTGTATCATCTTCCCCGGCATGTGTGGATGAGGTCATATTCTCCGGTATAGGCAGAGTCCGCACCGATAATATAAAATGCGTATATATTTGCGGTATGAACGACGGATTGCTGCCCGCTTCCCCGTCCGAAACGGAACTTATAACCGACATGGACAAGCGTATTTTAGGCAGACACGGCATAACCACCTCACTGGACTTTGTTCAGAGCACAGCAAGAGAAAAATTCAACTTTTACAGCGCCATGATGTCCGCGTCCCATGAGCTTGTACTGTCATACTCGGCTTTTGCAGCTACCGGAGAGCCGATGCTCAAATCGGAATTTCTTGAAAATATCGAAAGAGTTGCCGCAATAAAAGAACTCAGCTTTGAAAGCCTCGATCCGCATTTTCACCTTGTGAGCATATCGGCTATAAGCGACTATGCGGCGGCGACTGCAAACAGCCAGCTCACAGAAGCGGTATACGAGGCGGCCGGTATCCCGCAGACTCACAGAGACAACAGCGACAGACTCAGTGACGATATCGTTTACGGACTGTATTCAAAAAATCTGCGCCTGAGCTTTTCGGGTATGGAGGAATATATAGAATGTCCGTTTAAGTTTTTTGTCCACAGAGGGCTCAGGGCACATAAAAACGAACCTGTGGAAATGAATCCGGCAAATATCGGTTCTTTTATTCACAGCGGGCTTGAAACTCTGCTTTCCGGCAAATACGATCTGGACGGAAACATAGACGAGCATATAAACGAGATATCGGAAAACTATTACAACAACACGCTTGCCGACTGCAAAGACAAATCCAAACGCTTTGACTGGATGTTTTTACAGGCAAAAAAGGCGCTGAACAGCGCGGCGGTCAACATAGTCAAAGAAATACACAGCTCCGAATTCAAACCGTTTGATTTTGAAATAGACATTTCGCAGTACACGCGTCCCGCTCAGCTGGAAAACGGCTGTACTCTCACGCTTGTAGGCAGTATAGACCGCGTAGATATGCTTGAAAAGGACGGCAGGTCCTATGCAAAAATAATCGACTATAAAAGCGGCAGCCAGGAGTTTTCTCTCAAAAAAATCTATAACGGTCTGTCAATGCAGCTGCCAATCTATGCCGCTGCGGTAAAAAGCAAGTTTGACAATGTGAGTATCGCCGCAATGTATTATTTGAAGGTGGGAGTCTTAAAAGTCGATTATAAGGATAAAAAAGGCATGAGCGAATCGCAGTACCTTGAAAAAGCGGACGATTTTTATAAGCGCGACGGTATATTCAGCAAGGAAGCGGCACAGAGCTTTTGTTTAGGCGGCGATATTTCTTCCCTGAACAAAATAAAAAAGGACAGGATTATAAGCCAAAGCGGTATCGACAGCCTGATAGAATACACCCAGCAGAAAATATACAATACCGGAAATTCGATAATGAGCGGCAAAGTGGATATTTCTCCTATATCCGACTCAAAAAAGAATTCCTGTCAGTTCTGTGATTACAGCAATATCTGCAAAATCAGCAAAAACCCTGACTGTATCAGACAGCTTGAAGAAATCCCCGAAGACTTTTTGAGAGAGGAGAAGTTACAGTGAAATTTTCTCCCGAACAAAATAAAGCCATACTGCTCAGAGGCGACAGCCTTACTGTAAGCGCTGCCGCAGGTGCCGGAAAAACGGCAGTGCTTACGGAACGCGTAGTACAAAGACTGTGCGACACGGAGCACGGCTGCGATGCAGACAGACTGCTTATTCTTACTTTCACAAACGCCGCAGCTGCCGAAATGCGAAGAAGGATCTCAGATAAGCTCAAAGACAGACTGAAAAACGATCCGGGCAACGCGCATTTAAAACGTCAGCTTGCACTTCTGCCCGCGGCAGGTATCTGCACCATACATTCGGCATGCTTTGACCTGATACGGAAAAACTTTGAAAAACTGGACATAGACCCGCAGTTTTCAGTTGCCGAAGAGGCTCAGCTGCAGCTGATGCGGTCAGAATTTACCGACGATTTTGCGGAAAAACTTTATCAGCGCGCAGAATCTGACAGCGATATTATGTCGCTGATATCGTATTTTGTCAAAGGCAAAGACGACGCAGGCCTGCTCACCGCACTTGAATACGGCTGCGATTTTCTTGAAAAGGAGCCGTATCCGCAGGATTTTATAGAACGCTGCTGCACTGATGACGCATCCTCTGTGTTTGATATGCTGCCCCGCGGCCATATATACACATATTGCTGTTTTGAAGTGAACGACATACTTGAAAAGTACGAAAAACTGTCCGTTCAGGCCGGTAACGCCGGATACGAGAAGCTGGAAAGCTTTTACCTTGACGAAAAGGAAAGCATGCAGGCATTTGCCGGCCGCATAACTGCCCGTGATTATGACGGCGCTGCAAATTATGCCGCTCAGCTGAAATTCAAAAATCATCCGTCATGTCCCAAGGACGCTGATGACGTACATTGGAACATATTCAAATCCTATCGCGAAGAGCTGAAATCACGGCTGAGAAATTTGGCGGATGGAGTTTTTTACGACAATACAGCCGCCGTGCTTTCGGACAGAAAAAAAGAGCTGAATATCATAAATACGTATCTGACTCTGTGTCTGGAGCTGAACACAAAACTTGAAAAAGAGCGCAGACGGCTCAACATAATCAGTTTCAACGACGCGGAAAAATACACGCTTTCACTTTTGATCCAAAGCCACGACGGCGACAATATAATAAAAACCGAGCTTGCCCGTCAGCTGAGTGAATTTTACGACGAAATAATCGTTGACGAGTTTCAGGACTGCAGCAAGATACAGGACTATATTTTCAGAGCTCTGTCTAAAGACGAAAAAAATATTTTTACGGTAGGAGACGTAAAACAGAGTATTTACCGCTTCAGAAACGCCTATCCCGAGATTTTTATACAGAGACAGCAAAACGCTCAGGATCCGATGTCCGATATGCTGACATGCCCGTCAAGGCTCAGTCTTAATCAGAATTTCCGGTCGCATCCAAAAATCCTGGATTTTGTAAACCGCGTGTTTGACACTTTAATGACAAAACAGCGCGGAGATATAGACTATATGTCAAGCCACCGCCTGTATAACGGGGGGTTATATGAGGGCTTCGACGGCGCTTCGGTCAATTTATGCCTAATCGCGGACAGCGACAGCAAAAATTCAAACGCGCTGTCAAGACTCGAAAGCGAAGCTGCCTATGTGACGCAGAAAATAAAGTCTATAGTAGGCAGACTGAAAATCTACGATACCGAAACCAAAACGGAGCGCACTGTTTGCTACGGAGATATAGCAATACTTATGCGTGCTCCCAAAACCACCGGCGCTGTTTTTGAAAATACTCTCCGGCATGCCGGTATCGAGTGCGTAAACAACAACCCGAGCGAAAAATATCTTGACACACTGCCGGTGCGCGATATGATCGCATATCTGCAGGCGATAGACAATCCTTACAACGACATTGCGCTGATAACGCTCATGTATTCCGACTATTTCGGATTTACCGTCAATGAGCTGGGCGCAATACGCGCGCAGTGCAAAGGCATGCTGTTTTACGACGCTGTGAAAAAATACGCCCGGACTGACAAAAAGGCGGAAGCGTTTGTAAAAACGCTGGAAAATTACAGGGAAAAAAGCGCCGTGACCGATGTGTACGGGCTTATCAGCATGATCTACGAGCAAAGCGGAGTGCTTTTGCGAGTGCTGGGCGAACCGGGCGGTGAAGAGATACGCGCCAACCTTTTGATGCTGTCCGATATCGCCGCAAAGTTTGAAAATATCCGTTACCGCGGGCTGTTCGCGTTTATAAACTATCTTTTGGGGCTTATAAAAAAAGACCAAAACCTGCCCGCTGCCAAACTGAGAAAATCAGACAGCTGCGTCAATATTTTGTCCGTACACCACTCAAAGGGGCTCGAGTATCCGGTAGTGTTCCTTGTCTGTACCGGAAACGACATAACGATTAAAATATCCGGCGACATACTTCTTGACAGCAGACTAGGAGCGGGAGCTTTTGTGCGCGATGATAAGACTCACAGAGATTTCAGTTCTGTCTGCCGCAATGCCGTAAAAGAAAAAATGAAGACAGATGAACTCAATGAATATATACGCCTGTTATATGTAGCGCTGACCAGGGCCAAACAGCACCTGTTCATAACAGGTGCCATGACTGCGGACAACGCGGAAAAAGCAATTATAAGCGCCGACAGAGCAAATGCCCGGCCCTCAAACTATGATATATACTCCAGCCCGTCATTTCTTAAATGGATACTTTATGCCGTCACAAACACAGCAGCGGCAAACCCGTTTCGTGCTTTTGCCGGAATTGATACGATTAATAACGATACCGGTCTTTTTGATGTTGAAATCGTGCCTGCGCAGGCGCAGGACCAAGACGATGACATTATACAAACCGACAGGCAGGATATCAAAGAATTTTCGCAGCAATATATCAAGCAGATGACATCAAGGCAGTATCCGTACCTACAGAGTACTCTCATACCGTCAAAGCTTTCGGTATCAGAGATAAAAAGCATAAAATCCGAGAGCGGCAGCGATGCAAAATCCAAGATCCGGCCTGCATTCATGCAAAACGGAGCAACGGGAGCCGAACGAGGAAACGCTACGCACAAATTTCTGCAGTTCTGTAATTTCAGCGCGGTGCACGACATGCAGTCTCTGGATAATGAGGCGGACAGGCTTACAAAACTGCAGTTCATATCAAAGCGCGACGCGGCGCTGATAGAAAAAGAAAAAATCCTTACATTTTTGACAAGCGACAAAATGCGTCGGCTCAACGCTCTGGGCACATGCAGCAAGGAGCAGAGATTTCTTTTTTCAGTTAGCGCTGACGAGATACTGGATACAGACAGCACCGAAAACGTCATTGTACAGGGAGTGATCGACTGCTGGTACACCGACACAGACGGGCACGCCGTTATCGTTGACTACAAAACAGACAGCGTCACCGACCCGAATGTGCTTATAGAAAGATATTCGGTCCAGCTTGATATGTACGCAAAGGCGATTTACAGACTCAAGGGCATACAGACTTCACATAAATATATTTACAGCTTTTCACTGTCCGAATTTATCGAAGTATAAAACTTGGAAATAAATAATAATGACATAGCATATATTTTTCTGTAAGGAGAAATAAAGCCATGTCATTATTACCTTGTGATATAAAATATAAACAGCACGGAAACAGAACAAAAGATGTCGACAAGCTGAGAAAAGAGTACGGAAACAACAGCTTTACAAAACGTCCGAGAAAAACATTTTTCAGACAGTATCTGTCCGCATTCGGTGATCCGATAATAAAGATACTTTTGGCCGCGCTTGCCCTTAATGTGCTTATAGCCTTTAAAAACGCTAATATTTACGAGCCGCTCGGCATAGCTGCGGCGCTGTTTCTTGCAACATTCGTGTCAACTGTCTCGGAGTACGGAAGCGAAAGCGCGTTTTTAAAGCTGGAACAGCAGGCGGCGCTTACACAGTGCCGTGTGATGCGGGACAGGAAACTGGTCACTCTGCCTGTAAGTGAGCTTGTGGTGACGGACACCGTGTATCTGAGCGCAGGAGAGCGGGTGCCGGCAGACGGAATAATGATAAAGGGCGCCGTGCTTGTCGATCAGTCCGCGCTAAACGGCGAGAGCGCGGAGGTCCAGAAGCTGCCCGGCACAGCGTCAGACAGCTGGGATCTCTCATGTAAAAATCAGATTTTCCGCGGCAGCGTAATAACCTCAGGCGAGTGCATAATGGCGGTAGGCCGTACGGGTGACAAGACGTTTTACGGTAATGTTGCTTCAGAGATTCAGAGCGAAAATGTCAAAAGCCCGCTCACCCAAAAGCTCAATACCCTTGCGGGAGTACTGAGCAAGATCGGCTACGGCGCAGCTATTCTGGTATTTGCGGCGGATCTGTTCAACCTTCTCATTCTTGACAACGCTTTCGATCCGGCGCGGATAATGACAGAGCTCACATCTTTGCCGGTAATGATATCAAACCTTCTGCATGCTGTTACTCTGGCAATAACCGTAATAGTGGTGGCGATACCGGAAGGCCTGCCGATGATGATAACGGTAGTGCTGTCAGCCAATATGCGGCGGCTGAAAAAGGACAACGTACTTGTACGCCGGCTTGTAGGCATAGAATCAAGCGGAAGTCTGAATATACTTTTCTGCGATAAGACGGGCACTCTTACAAGCGGACGTCTGTCTGTGGGCGGGTTTTATGATATAAACGGAAGATATTTCAAAGATCTGCCGCAGACTGAGCGCTCGGATATTATCTGCTGCTGCCAGCTGGGCTGCGACAGCACCATGATAGGCAAATCACCGGTGGGCGGAAACGCAACAGACCGCGCGCTTTTAAGCTATGTTTACGACAAGTCGTTTGACAGTCTGACTATATCAAAAAAAATACCGTTTGACAGCACAAAAAAATACTCGGCAATAAATTACAAGGGAACATGGTATATAAAAGGCGCACCGGAAATACTTTTTTCAAAGGCGTCAAACGTAAACAAGGCTCTGCTTGCGCAATGGAAAAAGCTGGTTTCGGACGGAGTACGCGTAATTGCCCTTGCAAAAAGCGCAGATATGCTGAGCTATGATATTATAGGTATCATATCCATCAAGGACAAAATCCGTCACGATGCAAGATACTCTGTTAAAACCGTTCAAAACGCAGGCATAAATGTGTGTATGGTTACAGGCGACAATGCGGATACGGCAAAATCCATTGCAGGGGCCTGCTCAATACTTACAGACGGGGCGATAACTCTGACAAGCCAGCAGATGTCAGAACTGTCAGACAGTGAACTCGCGGCGATATTGCCCAGACTAAAGGTGGTATCACGCGCTCTGCCCGCGGATAAAAGCAGACTTGTGCGGGTATCACAGAGCATAGGTCTTGTTTGCGGTATGACCGGAGACGGAATAAACGACGCGCCCGCGCTTAAGCAGGCAGATGTTGGATTTGCCATGGGAAGCGGCACCGAGGTGGCTAAACAGGCGGGAGATATAGTAATACTGGACGATAATTTTACATCGATATCAAAAGCAATACTGTACGGCAGAACTATTTTTAAAAGCATACGGAAATTCATAGTTTTTCAGCTTACCATGAACCTTTGCGCGGTCGGTATTTCAATAATAGGACCGTTCATAGGAATAGATACGCCCATCACCGTAATGCAGATGCTGTGGATAAATATAATCATGGACACTCTTGCAGGTCTTGCGTATGCGGGAGAGCCGCCGCTTACGCGATACATGAACGAAAAGCCTGTCAGGCGCAGCGAACATGTGCTCAACGGCAGAATGGCATGGCAGATACTGACTATGGGTATTTACAGTCTCTGTCTCTGCACGGCATTTTTATCATTGGACTATTTTAAAAAACGCTTTGGTTTTTATCATGACACCACCGGATTTATGACGGCTTTTTTTGCACTGTTTATTTTCAGCGGGATTTTTGCCGGTTTCTCGGCGCGCAGCGACAGGCTGAGATTATTTGCAAACCTGTCAAAAAACCGCGCGTATATATTTATTTTCCTGCTGATCATCATTGTTCAGCTATGGCTTATTTATTACGGCGGCAGCATGTTCCGCACTTCAGGAATACCAGTGCATAGACTTCCCGAAATAATACTGCTGGGTGCCAGCGTGATTGCGGCCGATATGATAAGGAAAATCACTGTATCAGCAAAAAGAAAGACCTGAGCATGAATGCTCAGGTCTTTATTTATTGCACTTTGACAGCGTCAATAGTTGGGCGCCCACTGCCCGTTTTCGTCTCTGTAATACTTGTCATGACTCAAAAACCTTTGAGGCATATATCCGTCATCAGAAACATATGTCAGCACATGCCTGTAATACGGCTGTCCGTAACGGCTGATACTACCGTTCATTATTGCTTCGCGTATAAATGCATCGGTATCTTTGCCGGATTCGGATATCGCCGACGCAAGAACCGGCATAGAGGCGTAGGCCTCCTGATAATCATACTGCAACAGCTCTACCCTCACAATATTCTCGCCGTTTTCATCCTGATAATACTCATAGTCCGAAAGCTCCATGTATGTTTCGGGGTTATATGACCCGACTTCTATCGGCACCGTGTCGTCCCGTTCATATCCAAATTCCATACCGTACATCCAGAGCGCATAGTCGTTTAGCTGACCGCCGGTAAGTATTTCGGGAAAACCCATACATGCATAAATGTGCCATCTGACGTCATCGCCAACAAGGCTTTGACTGTCGCTGAAAACAGGCATGTAATCTATTCTGTATTTTTTTGCAAAATCATAAAACCGTGATTTCATGTCGGCTGTAAATTCGAGCGTTCCGTTGTCTACCGACTCGGTCACGACTTCGTTGAGCAGACTGACAAGTCCGTCGCTTATTCTGACGGTCTTGGCGCTTGTTTCAAAAGAATACTTAAGTCCCATCACATCGGATATACCGCCCTGCTCGTCTTTATATAATTCAAACGTGACGCAGCTGTTGAGTTCAAAATAGAAGCTCGGCAAAGTTTGCGGCTGAGTTTTTAAGGATTTTGGCGCATTTTTTATAAGCTCTTCTGTTATGAGCCCACATATCTGCCTGTCTACCGCTGCCGATTCCGTCATGGATGAATTACACAGCTCCGCCTGTGCCGAGCTGAACAGAAGACCGAGACTTTCAAGCTCGTCGGCACTCATCTGCATGACGTTTATTATAGCGCCGTCGGCATCTTTGAAGCCTATAGACAAAAGCCCGTCCTCTCCGTCCGCCTTTTCTATGACCGGCATACCGTTCAAAAAATGTTCGTTGCTGTGTCCGCCTTCGATCTGTAAGCCGGTATCCTCGTCTATATGACGGTAGATCTGAGAGTTGATCTGAGCCGAAACATAATAGCCCTTGATCGCGCTGTCAAAAAAATCGCGCAGCGACTCT
>CALXGU010000008.1 GCA_944387905.1 uncultured Clostridia bacterium | reverse complement strand
AATCCGTCGCCGCAGACAATACCGGCAAAATCCTGCCGGACGGAATAGACGCCGCCATGATGATGAAACTGACGCGCGCCATGGCGGCAATGAATTCAAGTCAGAGCGACAACCGCACACGGCTTTTATATGATCTGAAGCCCTACATATCCAAGGAGCGCGCAAGACGTGTGGACGAGGCGGCTCAAATGCTGCGGATGCTCAATGTAATAGATATTTTCCGTGACGGAGAAAACGGCTTCAATTAGAATACTGAACTGTCCGTAAAATTTTTTTGCGGCACAGATATGCGTTCCTGCCGGCCGCAGGCTGGGATAACAGAGTCTGTGCCGATATCACTGCGGCAGAACGGAGAACTGATATGCAAAGCGACGGTCAGCTTTATAAAGTGCTTCATAAGGGCGAGCGTGAATCTATGCTGGCTCCTCCGCCGGGCGGGCCTGCAGAGTCAGGCGGTACGGGCGCTGTTTGTCCTAATTCCGTACAGACACTAAGCAGGCATTCTTTGAGCAAAACCGGCCTGCTTTCAAAAATAGGAAGAGACGAGCTTTTACTGCTCGGTTTGATTTTTCTGCTTGTAAGCGACAAGAACGAGACAGACCTGCCGCTTGTTCTGGCACTTGTATATGTTTTGCTTTGATGATCACTATTTCTGAAAATAAAAAATCCGAAGCCTGCGCTTCGGATTTTTTATTTAAATACATACGCGTAATAGTTTTTGTCCATTATTTTTATGGAATATTTTTCTTTCGCCAGTACGACAGAATTCATTTTTTTGACATAATTTTCCGTCTCTGTCTCTGACAGAGTACAGCCGGGTGCGGGAGTAAATTGTTTTTTATAAGCATTGTAAGCACCCTGTGCAGTGATCCAGTGGTTTGAGCCTATGGTTCCGACGCTGTTTAATATAACAGGGCTGTCGCAGTCTGACAGTATATCTGAACCCATCATTAGTCTTGAATCGTACTCAAGACCGAAAAGATTGGAAAGAGTCGGAATGATATCGATCGCCGAGCAGGGCTTTGAAATGCGTATCGGCTCCTGCATAGACGCGCTCCAGAGAATAAATCCGTTGCGGTAAAGATCAAAGTTATTTCTGATGCCGTCCTTTTCAAGTCCGTAAAGCTCAGCTAAAGCCGCATCGTCCAGAGCGTATGGGTAGTGGTCCGCGCACATGGCAAATACCGTATCTTCCAGTATGCCTGCGGCATCAAGCTGGTTTACAAGAGATTCAAGAGCGCGGTCCAGCTCGATTTGACACGCGTAGTAAGCCTTGACGCTTTCGCTTGCCTGTATGTTTTCTACAAGCTTGCGGTTTTTATAGCACATCATATTACCGCTGAAATTATAGTCGCAGTGTCCCGATACCGTCATATAGTAGATATGGAACGGCTGCTGGGAGTTTATATATTCCGGACCTGTTATGTCCATCATTTCAAGATCTGACTCAGGCCAGCATTTGGTAAGTCCTTCAAGGCCGTTGCCCACGCCCTTGTAATCATATCCGAATGCGGCATGTGCCAGATTTCTGCCGTAGTATGTATAGGTGTGATTATGGTATGATTTTGTTATATATCCCTGTTTTTTAAACTGATTGCCTAAAGCAAACGGCCAGCTTTTGTCTCCTGCGAGCTTCAGAGCGGTTGCGGTGTTGTAAAAATTGCCGCTTGTGACGGCGTATTCTCCTGATGCTGTCGAGCCGCCCCAGAGAGAGTTATAGAAATTCTCGAAAATAAAGCCCTGCGTCGCCATTTTATATAAAGTAGGAGTCAAATTGGGGTCGATGCATTTATCGGTAAAGCCCTCAAGAGTCAGAAGAATAAGATTTTTGCCTTTGAACATTCCGGTATAATCGTTTTTTTCAGTCGGCTGAACAGACATGAAATATTTGTGCATTGCGTTTATTTCATCGTCCTGCTGGCTTGCAATAAGACTTTCAAAGTCTATGTCCATTACATTATACTCGATCGGCTTTTGCTCCGGCTCATCAGGCTGCTGATCGTCCGGCATCGGCTGTGCCTGAGTTTCAACGGACGGTTTGGCTATCATGTATCTGAGCTCAAGGCAGGTGTTTTGCATCACGCCGAAATTGTGTACTGCGCTGTCTACGGAATACTGATCAAAATAGCTGGATCTGTAGCCTCCGTCAATGAATGTGAGTCCTATTGCCAGAGAATTCAGAGCGATGCATGCCGCGCCGCAGTACAAGCCGTATGATATGCGCTTTTTTTTAAAATTCATTATGCGTTTGCCGAATATACATAATACCGCAAGCGGTACTGCAAGTATTATTATCATATACCACTGATGCAGAGTCGCCGATAGCGCTGATTTCCAAAAATCAGTGAGTCCTGAGGCCAGACCTATCGTCTGCCATAAAAAGAAATTTTTGAAAAATTTATAGTATATCAGCTGAAAGCCGTAAAACACAAAAATAAGCGCGGATAATACTATACTGGTATAATACGCCGCCTTTTCGGGCAGAAAAGAAAGAACCGCTGATATAAGCGCGCCCGCCGCGAAAGAAAACAGTATTATAAATATCCACGATATATCAAAAGCAAATCCGTATATCGAAAACTTTACGGATATCTCCGAGTAAAGAAAAACCAAAGGGAAAAACAGATAAAACCCCAGATCCTTTCTTGTAGCTGTTTTTTCGTCGAAAATAGAAAAATTTTTGCTGTACATGTCATTTTGCGCCTATCTAAAATAATATCATAAATATAATTATAATATAAAAAAAACAAATTACAACATAATATGACAAAAAAATTATGTAAACTTTAAAAAAATTCGGCACACCGAAAAATGTGTGCCGAAAGTGTGTTTATTTAATATATATGCAAATATGTTACAGAATAGAATATGAAATGATATAAATAGGTATTATAAAGTTTCAGTAATATTATTTTGTGCCGAATATTCTGTCTCCGGCATCGCCCAGACCCGGGACTATATAACCGTTTTCATTCAGCCTTTCATCGACATGAGCGCAGTATATATGAACGTCGGGATGTGCGGATGAGAGCGCCTTTATACCCTCTGGCGCCGCGATAAGGCACATAAACTTTATGTTATGGCCTCCGTACTGTTTGATTCTGGTGATGGCGTCAATGGCTGATCCGCCCGTAGCAAGCATAGGATCTGTCACGATAACCAGACGCCTGTCCACGTTTTTAGGCAGCTTGCAGTAATACTCATGGGGTTCAAGGGTTTCCTCGTCCCTGTACATTCCTATATGACCGACCCGAGCTGACGGCACCAGATTCAAGACACCGTTTACCATGCCCAGTCCTGCGCGCAGGATCGGGACCACGGCCAGTTTTACGCCGGCGAGAACTTTGGTTTTGGTTTTAGCGATAGGCGTTGTGACGTCCACCTCTGTCAGAGGCAGATCACGCATCGATTCATAGCACATCAGCATTGTTATTTCTTCCACCAGCTCGCGGAACTGTTTGGAGCTTGTATCCGCACTGCGCAGAATAGAAATTTTATGCTGGATAAGAGGATGATCGAAAACAGTCAGGTTTTCCATTATAAAACGCTCCTTATCAATTTTTATTATTTTAACAAAAAAATATATATATTACAAGTAAAATGTCGATTTTTTTATTAATTGACAAAAAATAGAGATGTATATATAATGAAGACAGATAAAAGGAATGGAGGAAAATATGAGATTACAGGATAAACAGGGATTTATATGCGATATGGACGGTGTTATCTATCACGGCAATGAGCTGCTGCCCGGAGTGAAGCAGTTTATAAGCTGGCTTCAGGAAAATAATAAAAAATTTCTTTTTCTGACCAATAGTTCCGTGCGCTCACCCAAAGAGCTTGCACAAAAGCTTTCAAGAATGGGCATGGATATAGATCCGTCTCATTTTTATACATCTGCGCTTTCGACAGCATCGTATCTGGCAAAACAGAAACCGGGCTGCACGGCGTATGTCATAGGTGAGTCGGGGCTTATAAATGCGCTTTACGATATGGGCATATCAATGAATGATGTCAATCCTGATTATGTCGTAATAGGCGACGGAAAGACCATAAATTATAATATGGCAAACATAACAAAGGCGGTAAATCTTGTGCTGTCGGGAGCCAAGCTTATCGGTACCAATCCGGATATAACCGGACCTATCGAGGGCGGCGAAATAGAGCCTGCCTGCAGAGCGCTTGTGTCACCTATCGAGATAGCCACGGGAAAATCCGCGTATTTCCTCGGAAAGCCCAATCCGCTGATGATGAGATGCGGACTGTCTTTGCTTGGTTGTGATGAAGATGATGTCGCAATAATAGGCGACAGAATGGATACTGATATAATAGCCGGTATAGAATCGGAAATAGACACCGTTTTGGTATTGACGGGCGTCACAAGCAGAGCGATTATGGAGAGCTTTCCGTACAGACCAAAATATATACTTGACGGTGTGGGGGATGTGATAAATAATTGATGCGTCAGATTTACAGCGGCTCAGACCGGTTGCACTCGACACTTCGTCTTATAGAATCCGGGGTGCAGGTCACAGACGCTGAGTTGTTGGAAGCGTTGCTTGACAGCGTATGCCCGTCATCAGACAATGACAGTACAGCCAAAAATTTAATAGAGAGATACGGCGCGCTTTATGAAATTTGCAGTGCGCCTTTTTCTGATCTTGCAGGGATAAGCGGCATCGGTGAAAAGGGCGCGGCTTTGCTGAAGCTGTGCGCAGCGGTGGCCTCAAATATTCTGGCGCATGGCGTAATGGAAAACAAACGCAGAGTATTCACCTATGAGGATCTTATTGATTATCTGCGGCCGCATTTTGTCAATCAAAAGATAGAAAAGCTTTATCTATTGACTTTGGATTCAAAATTCAGGATCTTGGACCTGATGCTTATCGCGCAAGGCGGAAGTGACAGTTTGAATTTTGACAAAAAGTTTGTCATAGACAAGGCCGTGAAAAGTTATGCCAGTTCGGTTGTGCTTGCGCATAATCATATGACAAGTGTCCTGCCGTCAACGCAGGACATTATAATAACTAATGATCTGGCACAGCTCCTTTCGAATCTGGACATAAAACTTCACGATCATATTATTTTCTGCGGTGATAATACCAAGTCAATGAGAAAATCCGGCTACATAAAAGATGACAAATCACCTTTTTTTATATAATTGATATATAAAAAAGCCGCAAATTCTTGATTTTTGTATTTCATAGTGCTATATTTATTGCAATATATATTAATATATAATTAAAAAACGGAGGCAATAATGTCATTTGTAGAAAGCATTTTAGAATACCTTCGTGACTTTAATATAGTCACAATTTTAATAAGACTTATCGCCGCAGTTATACTTGGCGGGTTTATAGGTTTGGAAAGAGAACGTCACGGGCGGGCGGCAGGACTTCGCACACATATACTTGTCTGTCTGGGAGCGGCAATAACAACACTGATCGGACAATTCGATATGGTATACATAGACGGATATGTGGGCGACCCTATGCGTATAGGAGCGCAGGTCGTATCCGGCATCGGATTTTTGGGAGTAGGTACAATTCTGTCAAAAGGGAGATTTCAGGTTACCGGACTTACAACGGCGGCAGGACTGTGGACAACAGCTGCAATCGGTCTGGCTTTGGGAATAGGATTTTATGAGGGCGCATTTATCGGTACGTTTTTGGCGGTACTTACAATGACTTTGCTTTCAAAATTCGACGCGCATGTCATAGAGCGCAGCAAAAAATTCCGGGTATATATGGAAACCGGAGACGTCAATAAAGTAAGCTATCTGATTGATCTGCTGGAACATTCATATTATGCTAAGGATCTTCAGGTGACGGTGCCCAGAAGCGGCATCGCAAATAACGCGGGAATCGAGGCAACTGTTAAAATAGGGAAGAATTTTTCTCAGGAAATGGTTTTGAAAAATCTTACAGACTTAGATGATGTTTTGTTTGCCCTTCCGTCAATTTAAAATTGAAAGATAGTGGTAAAATGAAAAAAAGACTGGTATTTATAACGTTGATTCTGTTTATACTGGCGGCGGCTGTAACTGTTTTTGCGACCAGTATTGTAACGGAGCGGACTTTCGAGAGCAACGGATATCTGCCTCTTGATGAAGTCATGAAGGCTGCGGGGTATTCCAACTCCGGCAACGGCACATTTGAGACTGAGTACTGCGGTGCGGAAATAAAGGTGCATTTTGATTTTGAAAATAATGTTTGCACAAAAAATCTGTACAGTTTTGATTTGGAAGGCACGTACATACTGTGCTGGTCGGGATACTATATCGATGTTCAGACGGTAAGCGCCGTAACAAATAAAAATATTACGGTAAAAAACGGCAGTATAACCGCGTCTGATATAGATTATTCACCGCATCAGTGGACGACGGAATTCGAGCCGATAGTGGCGCATTCCGGCGGCGATGTGCGGGGCGGGCAATATACGGACTATTATACCAATTCGCTTGAGGCGATCGTGCAGAACTATGATCTGGGCTTCAGGCTGTTTGAGCTGGATTTTTATTTGACAAGCGATGACGGTCTGGCGCTTGTGCACGACTGGACCCAGTACGGGAATAACGACGGTTTGCCGCCTTCATCAGAGCAGTGGAAAGAGATGCAGACCCATGGCATACCCAAAACGGAAGGTCAATATTATACTACTATGCTTATCGGCGATCTGTTGGATCAAATGCTTGTAAACCGCGATATGTTCGTAATAACAGACACAAAATCCTTTGAAATAAGCATCGAGGATACAAAAAAGCAGTTTGAGATTATCCGTGACGAGGCTTTAAAGCGTGATCCTGAGCTTCTCAAAAGGATAATCCCCCAGATATACGACGAGCAGATGTATGAACTGATAATGGATATTTATGATTTTCCGGATGTGATATATACTCTTTATGCTACCGGCTCGACAGCTGACAGAGTAGCAGAGTTTGTATCCGATAAGGATAATATAAAAGTGGTCACTGTCAATAAGGAGGACGCAAGATTCACTGATGACGGACTTGCCGAAAAGCTCAGAGCTGTTGACAGGCTTGTCTATGTGCACTCACTCAAGTATTATGATGAGTTTGCAGACTGCGCAAAGTACGGATCGTACGGCTATTACGCTCATCATCTCACACCTGCCGATTATAATGTGTATAAGACATATGCGGATAATTAGAAAAACATGCAGAATATATTCTGCATGTTTTTTTGTGTTTTGCAGCGGTTTAATAGATTGACTTTGACATAAAATTGAAATATAATTATACTGGTGATAAATTTGGATTACATAAATATTTTATTTGATTTGGACGGAACTTTGACAGACCCCAAAGAGGGCATTACAAATTCCGTCGCTCATGCATTGGAGCATTTTGGCATACAGGTTTTGGACCGTGATAAACTCTGCAGATTTATAGGTCCGCCTCTTACGGATTCGTTTGCCGAGTATTACGGCTTTGACGCGAAGAAAAGTCTGGAAGCCGTGCGGGTATACCGTGAATATTTTTCTGTCAGGGGCATATTTGAAAATCGCATTTATGACGGCGTCATAACAATGCTTGAAAAGCTGTCCGGAATGGACAGACAGCTTTTTATAGCGACAAGCAAACCTGAAAAGTTTGCCGTGCAGATAGCAAAACACTTTGACTTTTACCGGTTTTTCAAAGCGGTGCGCGGCATACCGCTTGACGGTGAAGGCATGACAAAAGGACAGGTCATAGCCTCGGTGATTAAAGAGTTTTCACTCGACAGAACCCGTACCGTAATGGTAGGAGACAGGTCATATGATGTTACAGGCGCCGCGGAGAACGGTATAGACAGCATAGGCGTTTTGTACGGTTACGGCGGCAGAGATGAGCTTGAGGGCGCCGGCGCCGGATATATTGCGGACAGTATCAGTCAGCTAACAAATTATTTAGAGGTCAAATAATGAATATCACAGAAACACTTACAAAAGAATTCAGTCTAAAGCTTTGGCAGGCAGAAAATGCCGTAAAACTGATCGATGACGGAAATACCATACCGTTTATAGCACGATACCGTAAGGAAATGACAGGCTCACTGGACGATCAGGTCCTCAGGCAGCTGTCAGAGCGACTTGAGTATCTGAGAAACCTTGACGCTCAAAGGGAAAAAGTATATAGATCAATCTGCGAGCAGGAGGCGATGACAGACAGTATAGCCGCGGCGCTTGAAGCGGCTGCCACGCTTGCGGAAATAGAGGATATATATAGGCCGTATAAGCCCAAGCGCAAGACACGCGCGTCTGTCGCGCGCGAGAAGGGACTGCTGCCGCTGGCGGAATCGATTTTGGAGCAGCCATTGAACGGTGAGCCTCTTGAGCAGCTTGCGCAGAAGTATATCGATGCCGAAAAGGGAGTTGAGGACAGCCGGTCTGCTCTTGAGGGCGCAAGCGATATAATAGCGGAGATAATAGCAGACGACGCATCTGTGCGCAAGGGTCTGAGAACGGTCTGTACGGAACACGGAAGTATATCCTGCCGCGGACTCAGTCAGGATCTGGGTGTATACGAAATGTATGCGGACTACAGCGAGCAGATAAAGACAGTGCCCGGTCACAGGATCTTGGCTATCAACCGCGGCGAAAAGGAAAAGCTGCTGAAAGCAGCTGTCGAATTTGATAATGACAGGGCTATGGGCATAGTTTGCAGAAATTATGTCAAAGGAGATGGAGAGTATTCCGATTTTGTACGCGCCGCTGCACAGGATTCATATGACCGGCTTATATTTCCGGCAATAGAACGAGAAATACGCGGCGCGCTTACACAGAGCGCGCAGGACAGCGCCATAAAGGTATTTGCCGTCAATCTGCGTCAGCTTTTGATGCAGCCGCCTGTCAAGGGCAAGGTGACAATGGGATTTGATCCGGGATACCGTACCGGCTGTAAGATAGCGGTAGTAGACGACACCGGAAAGGTGCTGGATACCGGCGTCATATATCCGGCTCCGCCTCACAGTAAAATCGAACAGGCGAAAACATATGTAAAGTCAATGGTGAAAAAATACGATGTTTCAATGTTTGCCATAGGCAACGGCACGGCGTCACATGAAACAGAGATCTTTGCGTCGGAAACGATAGGAGAACTCGACTGCGGCATAACATATATGGTGGTGAGCGAGGCGGGCGCGTCGGTATACTCCGCCTCAAAGCTGGGAGCGCGGGACTTTCCGGACTATGATGTTTCACTGCGCAGCGCAGTGTCTATCGCAAGGCGGCTTCAGGATCCGCTGGCGGAGCTTGTCAAAATCGATCCCAAGGCGATAGGTGTCGGACAGTATCAGCATGATATGCCTCAGGCTCAGCTGTCGGACGCGCTGGACGGCGTTGTGGAGGGGTGTGTCAACTCGGTCGGAGTCGATCTGAATACGGCATCCGCGCCGCTGCTTTCAAGAGTGGCGGGCATAGGCGGAGCACTGGCTGAAAATATAGTGGAGTACAGACAGCAAAACGGCGCGTTCGTGTCGCGTTCACAGCTCAAAAAAGTTCCCAAGCTCGGCCCGCGCGCGTTTGAGCAGTGCGCAGGATTTTTGAGAGTGCCGGAGAGCGCGGATATCCTGGACAGAACGGCTGTTCACCCTGAGAGCTATGCCGCCGCGCGACAACTTCTGTCTATATGCGGATATGACTTGAATAAGGACGGTACAGGCGATCTCAAGTCGCTTATGGACAGAGCGGTAAGCTATGGGCTTGAGGCGCTTTGCTCTCAGCTGAATATAGGTCAGCCTACACTTATAGATATAATAAACGAGCTTATGCGCCCCGGACGCGATCCGCGTGATATGCTGCCTGCGCCGATGCTCAGAACGGATATCATGGAGATGTCAGATCTACGCCCGGGTATGGAGCTTTCCGGAACTGTCAGAAATGTGATCGATTTCGGAGCGTTTATTGATATCGGAGTGCATCAGGACGGGCTTGTGCATATATCCAAAATAACAAAAAAATATATAAAGCACCCGTCTGAAGTGCTAAATGTCGGTGATATAGTAAAAGTATGGGTCATATCTGTCGATACTGAAAAGAAGAGAATATCCCTTACAATGATTGACCCGTCGGAAAAAGAGCGCAAGAACGGCTGAAAGGAGAATGACCTGTAAATGAGAAAGACAAAGATAGTATGTACTATGGGCCCTGCCTGTGCAGATGAAAAAACAATAGAGGGAATGTGCAGAGCGGGCATGAATGTTGCGCGTCTGAATTTTTCGCACGGCGATTATGAAGAACATGCAAATAATATTGCCATAATCAAAGGCGTGCGTGAAAAGCTCGGACTGCCGATAGCAATTTTGCTTGACACAAAAGGTCCTGAGTACAGAATAAAGACATTTAAGGACAACAAGAAAATAACACTCAGAGAAGGAGATAAGTTTACATTTACGGTAAATGATATAGAAGGCGATCAGGATATAGTATCCGTAAACTATAAAGGCCTTCCGCACGACCTTGAACAGGGAGATATCATATTATTAAATAACGGACTTATGGTTTTTAGGGTCGATCAGCTTACCGATACTGAGGCCAAATGTACAGTAGTAGTGGGCGGTGAGCTGTCGGGAAGAAAAAGCATGAGCTTTCCCGGCAAGGTCCTAAAACAGAAATATTTAAGCGAGCAGGACAAAAAAGATATTGCCTTCGGCGTTGAAAACGATATTGATTTTATAGCCTGTTCCTTTGTCTCATGCAAGCAGGATCTGTTAGATGTCAAGAACTATCTCAAAGAGATAAACGCACATGATATAGACATAATCGCCAAGATCGAGAACCGCAGCGGTATAGAAAACATAGAGGATATCTGCCAGGCCTGTGACGGAATAATGGTAGCCAGAGGAGATTTGGGAGTGGAGATCCCGTTTGAAGAGGTGCCGATAATACAGAAACAGCTGATAACCAAATGCCGGCTATTGGGCAAGCGTGTTATCACCGCAACAGAGATGCTGGAATCGATGATCTATAATGTCCGTCCTACAAGAGCAGAGATCTCCGACGTTGCGAATGCAGTATATGACGGCACAAGTGCTGTCATGCTGTCAGGAGAGACGGCTGCCGGCAAATATCCGGTACAGGCAGTGCAGGCAATGTCTAAAATCGCCGAATGTACAGAAAATAATATAGATTATGCCAAACGCTTTTCGGAATCTGAATTTAAAATCCGCAATACTCTTGACGCTATTTCTCATGCGACATGCGGTATGGCGATAGATATAAAGGCAAAGCTGATTGCGGTATGTTCGCTGTCCGGCATGACTGCGCGTATGGTATCACGTTTCAGATCTCCTATCGATATTCTTGGTCTGACCACAAATGAGCGCACACTGCGCAAGCTTTCTCTGTCATGGGGCGTGACTCCTGTCATGTGTGATGAATTCAATTCTACCGACGTTTTGTTTTATACCGCAAACCGTATTTCAAAAGAGACATTTTCTCTGAAAAAAGGCGACAGGATAGTTATTACGGGCGGTATCACAAACGGTATATCCGGAAACACAAACCTTATTAAGGTAGATACCATAGGATAAAATATACTTAAAGTAAAATATAATGTTTTTATTACCACGAGTACTGATTTATCGATAAAAAATCAACTCGAAGTAATAAAATAATGTACAAACCGTAAAAGGCGTGATATAATCAAAAAAACGGTCAGTAAAAAAAGGTTACGGAGTGGAAAATGAAATTATCAAATGATCTGACAAAAAAAATACTGTTTATCAGCTTTTGCATAATAGTAATGATCGCCGTTGCGCTGAATATAGCTAATGTGTTCGGACTGCTGTCGGCAGCGCTGAAAATACTGACGCCGGTCATCGGCGGATTTTGTGCTGCGTTTATACTGAATATAGTAATGAAATTTTTTGAAGATCGGGTATTTTGCTTTTTGAAAAAGTATAAAAAATGCAGCAAGCTGATACGGCCTGTAAGTCTGGCGCTTGCATTTATAGTGTTTTTGGGCGCGATAACAGTGGTGCTGCTTGTAATAATACCGCAGGTCTCCGAGACAGCACAGTCGATAGTACAAGGCTTTCCGGCATTTACAGACCGCGCGTTGGATTTTACTGAAAATATTCTGGAGCGCTTCGACATAACGCGCGACCGTATATCTGAGATACTTTTAGACGGCGAGGAGCTTATAACAAAAATAGGCAACTTTGTCAAGGAAAATATGAACGGTTTTCTGGAGTCTGCAAGAACTATCGGAGGCTCGGTAGTTTCAGTTGTTGTCAATGTTGTTCTGAGTTTATTCATAGCATTTTATTTTCTTCTGCAGAAAGACCTCATCATCAGTCAATGCCAGAGACTTGCCGGTGCGGTCATGAGCCAGAGAGCATATAATAAGACAGCCCGCATACTCAATCTGTCAAACCGTGCGTTTGCCAATTTCATAAGCGGACAGTTTATAGATGCGATCATACTCGGACTTCTTTGTTTTATCGGCATGCTTATTTTCCGCTTTCCGTATCCGGAGGTCGTATCGGTACTGGTGGGTGTGTGCGCGCTGATACCTATACTGGGCGCATGGATAGGCGGCGGAGTATCAGCGGTGCTGATACTTATAAACAATCCGATAAAGGCATTTTGGTTTCTTGTGTTTTTGATCGTGCTCCAGCAGCTGGAGAGTAATCTGATATATCCGAGAATAGTGGGAAAACAGGTGGGACTGCCCGGAGTGTGGGTACTTTTGGCGGTTGTGATAGGAACCGGTGTATACGGAGCGTTCGGAGCACTGCTCGCGGTCCCGGTGGCGTCGGTCGTATATACGCTGCTGTCTGATTTTGTAGCGTACAGGAACGAAAGGAAAGCAAAAAAGCAAAATGACGGATCTTTGGACAAAGCTTAGCCGGTCAAAAGATCCGGTATATGTTTACGGCACAGGAAACGGCGCCGACAGGCTATTTGAAGTGCTCAAGGCATACGGTATAAAGATTTCGGGCGTATTTGCAAGTGACGGATTTGTGCGCGACAGAACATTCCGCGGCTTTAAGGTTAACAGCTACAGTCAGATTTGTGAAAAAGAAAAGGATTTTACTGTTCTGACCGCATTCGGAAGCAGCCGTATCGAGGTGATGGAAAATATAAAAAGAATCGCGTCTGAAAAAAAGCTTTACGCGCCGGATCTTCCTGTATACGGCGTCAGTCTGTTCAATGCTGAATTTTACGCCGCACACCGTGATGAGCTTGAATTTGTACGCTCCAGACTCAGCGACAGCCGGTCTGTAAATGTTTTTGACAGTATTATCAATTTCAAGCTGTCGGGAGAAATCGGATATCTGTTTGGCTGTCAGAGCGGCAGGGACGAGGTGTACAAAAGTATACTGAAGCCGTCGGACAGAGAGATATATGCGGATCTGGGCGCGTACCGCGGTGATACAGTGGATGAGTTTTTAAAATATGCCGGAGGATACTGCCGCATATATGCCGTTGAGCCGGATAAAAAAAGCTACGAAAAACTTGCGGCAAAATATTCCGGGATCGAAAATATATTCTGTGTAAACGCAGCAGTCGGTGACAGACATAATGAAATAAATTTCAAAGCCACATCGTCAAGGGGCGCGCATATCAGCGGTACCGGCATAAGTACCGCCTGCTTGACGGCAGACAGTATTTTGAACGGCGAAAAAGCAACCGTTATAAAGATGGATGTCGAGGGCAGTGAAAGCTCAGCGATCGAGGGCGCCCGGAAAACGATACTGAAATATAAGCCCAAACTGCAGATCGCCGCATATCACCGAAGCGAGGATATATTTTCGATAGTAAAACAGGTGCTGGATATAAGAGATGACTATCGTGTGTATATGCGTCATCATCCGTATATACCTGCATGGGATACTGACTATTATTTTATATAAAAAAGCGGGGCAGATAATCCCCGCTTTTTATAATTCGATTTTTGCAGTTATCCCGTAGTGATCCGAGTGCATGACATTGTTTTCATGTATGTCGACCAAGCTGAAATCAAGACATTTTATATTTGGACTCAGTAATATGTAATCTATAGTCATAGGAGCGCATTCACCCATGCCGTGGAAGGTGGAAATATTATTGATACCCGGCGCGCAGTCTGAGGCATCGGTGAAAAACTGTCTGGCGGTGCAAAGAGTCATGGAATCGGGAGTATCGTTGAAATCTCCCGTCAGGATAATCGGCATGCCGTCAAAATTATGTTTTGCAAATACAGCTATCTGCTTTATGCCCTCGGTTCTCGCTTTTTCTCCCTTATGGTCAAGATGCGTGTTTATAAATACAAACTCACCGTTGTCTGTCCGGTCTCTGAATCGGGCCCAGCAGGTGATGCGCACACACTCTGCATCCCAGCCTTTTATCGGTTTGTCAGGGGTTTCAGACAGCCAGAAATGTCCGCTTTCCAGCATCTGCACCCGTAAATCGTTCCAGTATATAGGAGTCCCCTCCGGGCTTGTCTGACTTCTGTAAACAAGATAGTTTTTATATTCTGCAAGGTCTGTATCAAAAAAATCCTTCCATTTGGGAGTCACTTCCTGAAAGCCTATTAAATCGGGAGCGTTTTGCTTGACAGCCCGTTTCATAAGCGGTCTGCGCAGTTCAAGCGAGCTTTTGCCCTCTACTCCCCAGCACATTACGTTTTGACTCATTATTTTCAGCGGCATAATAATCTCTTCTTTTTCAATATAATATACTCATTATATCACATCAAAAAAAAAATACAATAATGTATCGTAAAGTGTTGACTTTACTTTACAGTGATTTTATACTTAGCATATAAAACAAGGGAGGATGATGATATGTACAGCTTAGAAAAACTGCCTTCAGAGCTTTATGAAGGCGCGAAAGAAATATGTAAAATGCTCTGTATCCCGGTGTCTTCATCAGGCAAGCCGATAACGGTCAAAAACGGAGAAATGAGTATTGATGCAACGGGCGAAAATATCGTAATAACATATAATACGAAGCCTCAGTTTTTCAGACTTCTCTCGATGCTGACGGAGCAGATAGAGGGAAAATACAGTGAAAAACCTGCACAGAGCATGCTGTGCTATATGGCCGATCAGTCCAGAAACGCGGTGTTCAATATGGAAAGCGCAAAGCGCATGATACGCTATCTTGCGGCAATGGGCTTTGATTCACTGATGCTGTATACAGAGGATACCTATGAAATAGAGGGTCAGCCGTATTTCGGATATATGCGCGGGCGCTGGACAGAGTCAGAGCTTAAAGAGCTTGTGGAATACGGCGAAAAATTCGGCGTAGAGCTTATACCGTGTATACAAACGCTTGCGCATCTTGAACGAATGATGCGCTGGAAATGTTATCAGTCGGTGATTGACTGCAACGACATTCTGCTTGTAGGAGACGATAAAACATATGATCTTATTGAGCAAATGTTCAAAGCCTGCTCAAAAGCATTCAAGAGCCGCAGGATAAACCTCGGTCTTGACGAGGCGCATATGCTGGGTCTGGGCAGATATCTGGACATCAACGGCTATCAGAACCGCTCGGAAATAATGCTGAGACATCTGGAAAAAGTATGTCAAATAGCCAAAAAGTATGGATTTTGCCCCATGATGTGGAGCGATATGTTTTTCAGACTCGCTTTTGGTACATATTATGTAAAGACAGGTGAAATAACAAAAGATGTCATAGACAAGGTGCCTTCCGATCTGACTCTTATTTATTGGGATTACTATACAAGCGACAGGGAAATGTTCTCGCATATGGTCAAGTGTCATAAGTCGTTCAACAATCCGGTTGCATTTGCCGGCGGCTGTCATAAATGGGGCGGTTTTGTAGCAAATAATATGGTGACTTATGAATTGGAGAGTATGCATATCAGCGAATGTCTGAAACAGGGCTTGGATCAGATAATAGCTACCGGCTGGGGCGACGACGGAGCGGAAGCCGCGCATTTTTCAATAATTCCGGGGCTTTTGCTGTATGCTGAAAAATGCTATAAGGGCGATTTTGACAGAGCTTGGTTTGACACTCGTTTTGAAAATATATTCAAAATACCGATGCGTCCGTTTGAGGTTATGAATGATATCGATTGCCCTCCTGGATTCAATATCACATCATCTTCCGGCAGACGTATATACTTCCATAAAAGCATGATATATTTTGATGTATTGACCGGTCTGATCAACAAACACATAAGCAGGGACGCTTTTGTCAAGTTTTATGCGGATATGGTAAAAACTCTTGAAGAGTACTGTAATAATGACAATTTTGGTTATATAGTAAAGGTTGCGCGCGATGCGGCAAGAGTCGCCTCTCTTAAATCGCGTATACCGCTTGACATACGATCGGCATATGAAAAGAAAGACAAGTCAGAGCTTGCACGTATAGCAGCAGAAGATCTGCCGGAACTTATAGCTGCACTTGACAGCCTGCTCAAGAGTGAGGAAAATCAGTGGAGAATAGAAAGCAGAGCTTTCGGTCTGGAGGTACAGCAACTTCGTCTGGGCGGCGCGAAGCAGAGGATTTTGGGAGTAATCGATGTCATAAATGATTATTGCAGCGGTAAAACCGATAAAATAGATGAGCTGGAGCAGGAAGTGCTATGGGTCGACTGTCGTACTGGTAATTCAAATGATCCGACACCACAGCATGGATCTGGTCTTTCCAGGTGGAGAGCCGATTCATCTGTAAATATTATCTAATTTCAAGCAGCACGGCTGATTAATAAGCCGTGCTGTTTTGTATATATTGTATAGTTTTTCGCAGTATGTGAATGGTTATTTAAATATATGTTGAAAAATTTTACGGCGCCATATATAATAATAGTAACTATAAGATAAGGCTGGACTGTATTATGAAAAAAGTAATATCCATTATTATGATTCTCACCATGCTGATGGCATGTTTTAGCGGCTGCAGCAAAAAACCTGCGGACCAAAACGCAGATTCAGAGGCAACACAGCAAGAAAACGAAAATAATTTCATTGGTACGGATTCGGAAGGAAAGCCCGTGACGGACAATAACGGCGCAAGCACGAACGATTCTGATGAAAATACCGATAAAACCGAAGATATAAATGATGACAAAACTCAGCAGCCGTCACAGCAGAATAATCCCGACAACAATGCTTCATCCGGCAGTCAGCAGAGTGGTTGGCAGTCTGAAATCATAGTTGGCGGAGAGCCGGGAGACATCGATCCGGATGAAATCCCGGTCTTTGAAAGCGACGGACAGATAGATGATCGCTATGAGGGCGTAGAAGACGGACTGCCGTACATTGAAAAAGCTGAGACTACTATTTCTGATTTTACCGTCACAAGTGAGAATTATGATGAGACCAAGCTGTCACTTCCGATAATAAAAATAGACACTTATAACGGTAAGGATATAACTTCAAAAACCGAGTATGTCAGCTCTACAATATCAATATCAAACACATTGAAAAATTATTCTCTTTCACAAACTACAGTCGATGTGCGCGGAAGAGGGAATTCAACATGGCAGTATTTTGATAAAAAGGCGTATAAGCTTAAATTTACTGTAAAAACCGATTTGTTCGGAATGGGCGCCGCAAAGAAATGGGTGCTTTTAGCAAATGCTCTTGATGAGAGCATGATGAGAAATTATCTGGCTTTTAGTCTGGGGAAACTGCTTGAGCTTGAGTATACAAGCGACTGTCAGTTTGTAAATCTGTATCTGAACGGTACGTATAAGGGCGTGTATCTACTGTGTGAACAGGTGCAGGAGGGCGAGACACGCGTAAATATCAACAGCTCAAAAACAGGCCAGGTGGATACAGGCTATTTGCTTGAAGGAATAAATGCAAACATAAAGGTAGACTATAAAACCTTTATGCTGGACACCGTGGACGGACAGCATCTGGGCGATCCCGGAAGGTTTACGTTTATAATAAAGTCACCGGAGCTTTTGGAATGTACCGACGAGCAGGTAAGCTATATATCCGATTATGTAAAAAAGACAAATGAGGCGATTTTCAAAAAAGACTGGGATAGTATATGTGAATATATAGATGTGGACTCATTTGTAAATATGTTTCTTTTAGATGAAATATTGATGAATCAGGATATGGGTTACAGTTTTTACATGTACAAAAAACAGAGCGGCAAGCTGTATATGGGACCGCTGTGGGATTTTGATCAGGCTTGCGGTTCGTCATCTCACGGCGGCATCGGGTACAAAGGCTGGTACGCGGGCAGTGAGCACAGATGGTTTACCGCCCTTATCGAAATACCGCAGTTTAAAGAACTTGTTTCAAAACGCTATCAGCAGAAGAAAAATGCAATACACGGTCTTTTGGACAGCATAGATAATATGATAAACAGCCATATCTTTGATTTTGCAATGAGCAATTATGTATTCAATACTTTCGGTGATACCAATCGCTGGCGTACTGTTTATGAAATCGCACAGCTTAAGACATATAAGGAACATGTCGTGTTCCTTAAGACTTGGCTTACCAACAGATTTATATGGATGGAAAATCAGCTTGGAATCAAGTAAAGCATTTATACAAAAAAGAGCGGGACTTATGAAGTCCTGCTCTTTTTATCAGCTTTCAAAACGAGCTTTTTTATAAATTCTTCAGGCGACGGTTTTGTCATAAATAATTTTTCAAGCTCCGCTTCGACTTTCGGGTCACCGCTTGCGTAACACATATCTATTGCGGCGGCGATTTCCATTTTGTAGCTTTCGACATCAGTATTTCTTGCCAAAGCGGCGCGTCTGAAGACTTCGTCTATATCCATAAAAACTCCCTATGTCTGTGATTTCAGCTTTTTGATGTATTTTTCTGTTTTTGACGCATTATAAAATCCGGAAGCGGAAAATATCAGAAAAAATGCTGACATTATGTACAGCGGATAAACCGAAAACCTGCCTGCAATGAGGCTGAAAAAAAAAAAAATCGCGATATATATGATACTGTGCAAAGACAGAGAGCTTCTG
>CALXGU010000007.1 GCA_944387905.1 uncultured Clostridia bacterium | reverse complement strand
ACAGTTCTGCAATACACCGGTGAAGTTGTAAATAATCCCAGCGGCTCAGATGCTGACGGAATGAGATTTTTGCCAAATGCGTTTTTGGTCGCTGATAAATGATGCGGAGGGCTGTAAATGGCACGTATTTCCGTTGTTGTCGGTTATTCCGATTATCAATGCTGCAAGTTTGTGACGGATTTTCTGGAGACGTTTGAATATACTGTTGCCGATACGGTAGAGTACGGCTTTGACTGCATATGCGCTGTAAATAAATTAAAACCTGACATTGTGATTTGCGATGCGTTTATGTACGATCTGAATGTCTGTCAAATGATAGAGAAAGTCAAGACAGTGGGAGTTTGTGATCCGGCTTTTGTAGTTGCAACAAGATCCAATGTAAGTCATCTTCTGGATATGTCGGTCTGCAGAGATATAAGTTATTATTGCCTTATACCGTTTGACTATTTGTTGTTTGACAAAAAGCTCAGAGAAATTGCAGACAGTAAAAACAGTTCGGGAAAATCTGTCATATACGGTACAGGCTCTGCAATATCTCAACCGAATCGGGAAGACCGTTATGACAGAGTTAAGTGCGTAAGCTGCATAAGAAATATATTGAGCACCTTGGGAATACCCGCAAAAATGCGAGGATATAAATATATTTTGGATTCGGTTCTAATCGCGCTTGATGACAGTGAAATACTGTATTCGTTAACAAAGCGTCTTTATCCCGGTTTGGCAAAAATGTCGGGTGTTTCGGCGGCAAGCGTTGAACACGCTGTAAGAGTATCGATAAAATACTGTTGGGATAACGGTAATTTTATAGCTGTCAACGATATGTTCGGCAGTGTCGTAAAACCGGGCGCGTGTCCGACAAACGGTCAGTTTATTTCCATTCTGACAGAAAAAGTCAAGAGCGAATTGGGTATTATTTAAAATCAATTTTGTTATGGCATCTTTATGATGCCATGATTTTTTTATGTAAGTATTAATAAATTGTAAAAAGTAAAATCGGGGTTGACATATAAAAATTAACTGATATAATATATAGCGGTTAGTTAACGCGTTAACTATTTGGTTGAAGAAGGTGCATGATTTGAAGGACAAATATTCAAATAATGTCCATCTGATGATGAGCGCATTGAAACTGCACAGAAGCAGGTGTGAGCAGCTTGTGGGACAGCTGGGCATACATCATTCGCAGCATAGACTGCTGATGTATTTGGCCAGATTGCCCAGCGCTCCGTCACAGAAGGATATAGCCAAGGAATTCGGCGTGAGTTATGCGGCTGTAGCGGTGACAATCAAGAAGCTGGAGACCAGCGGATACATATCAAGAACGACAGATGATAAAGATATGCGTCAGAACCGCATACAAATAACACAGCGCGGAAAAGAGATAATAGACAAATCATGTTCTATTTTTCGTTCTGTTGATAAGAGCATGTTTAAAGGCTTCAGCCAAAAACAGTTAAATGAATTTGAAAATTATTTATTAAAAATAGAAAAAAATCTGAGTGATGAGGAGAGGTGATCAAAATATATGAAAAGATGGATGAAATACGTAAAACCGTATACCCTGTTTTTCATATTGGGACCGCTTTGTATGATAGTAGAGGTAATAGGCGAGGTTTTAATGCCGAAGTTTTTGTCACTGATAATAAATGAAGGCGTTAACGAAAACAACTGGCAGAATATAATAGGTATATGCGCGCTTATGATATTGACGGCGGTACTTATGATGTTAGGTGGTATTGGCGGAGCATATTTTGGTGCGAAAGCATCAGTCAACTTTGCAACAGATGTAAGGCGTGATGTATTTGCGAAAATACAGTCGTTTTCATTTTCGAATATAGATAAGTTTTCAACAGGCTCGCTTGTGACAAGACTTACCAATGATATAACACAGATCCAAAACTTTGTTAATATGCTGCTGCGTATGTTCTTGCGTGCGCCTGGTATGCTGATCGGAGCGCTGATAATGGCAATAATGCTGCGTCCGTCTCTGGCAGTCGTACTTGCGGTCGCCATACCGGTACTTTTTATAGTACTGTTAATAATCATACGTATCGGTTTTCCGAGATTTGGAATTATGCAGGAAAAAGTCGATGCACTTAACTCCAACATACAGGAAAACATAACCAATGTACGTGTCGTAAAATCTTTTGTACGCCGCGATTTTGAAATCAAGAAATTCAGGAAATCAAACGGAAACCTTAAAAAAGCCGGCATGAGTGCAATGCTTGTAATGATCTGCATGCAGCCGTTTATGACTCTGATAATGAATCTGACGATCGTGTCTGTTTTGTGGCTCGGCGGAAGACTGGTAATGAACGGACAGATGCTGGACGGCGACCTCATAGCATTTATAACCTATATCACTCAGATACTGATGTCACTGGTTATGGTTACTATGATGTTTATGTTCTCATCACGTGCATTAGCGTCGGCAAAGCGTATCAAAGAGGTACTTGACGAAAAGATCGACATCACTGATGCGGGAGCCTCACATGCCGATTTGCAAGTACAGTCGGGTAAAATTGAATTCAAAAATGTCAGCTTCAGATATTATAAGACCAGTCCCGGAAAGGTTTTGGATAAAATCAATCTTACAATCGAGCCGGGAGAGATAGTCGGAATAATCGGCTCGACCGGCTGCGGAAAAACAACGCTTGTTTCGCTGATACCGAGGCTTTACGATGTAGATGAAGGACAGGTGCTGATAGACGGAGTAGATGTGAGAGATTACAATCTGTATAATCTGCGCGAGGGAGTAGGCATGGTACTTCAGAAAAATGTCCTGTTTTCCGGAACGATCGAGGATAACCTGCGCTGGGGCGATGAAAACGCGTCAGATGAACGGGTGCGTGAGGTATGCCAAAGCGCACAGGCAAGCGGATTTATAGAGAGTTTTACCGACGGGTATAAGACAGAGCTCGACCAGGGCGGAACAAACGTATCCGGCGGTCAGAAGCAAAGACTTTGTATCGCGCGCGCGCTGCTTAAAAATCCGAAAATACTTATTCTTGATGACTCGACAAGCGCTGTTGATACCGCGACCGAAGCAAATATCCGCCGCGCATTTAAAAACGAACTTGCTGATTCGACTAAGATTATTATAGCTCAGCGTATATCATCGGTAATAGACGCGGATAAGATAGTCGTTATGGATGAAGGCGTTATAACCGGAATCGGTACTCATGATCAGCTTATTGAAAACAATGAGGAATATAAGGAGATATATTATTCACAGAATGACAAGAAAGGAGGCGCTCAATAATGGCTGCAAGAAATCTTGAAGAACTGAAAAAGCAGTACAGCGGCGCATCCGGACTTGATAGCGCAAAACAGGGACCCGGCGGTCCCGGGCCAGGCAGGGGCCGGGGTATGCACGCTCATGGCAAGCCAAAAAATGCAAAGCATACCATGAAAAGACTGCTGTCATATTTGGCTATATATAAGATAAAGCTGATATTTGTACTTGTTTTTATGATAGGTTCAACGGCAACAAGCCTTGCAGGCTCATATATGCTCAGACCCGTAATCAATAATCTCACTGACGCGGATAAAACTGTATCTGAGCGTGTATCCTATCTTATCATGATGATAGCTATAATGCTGGGCATATATCTTGTCGGTGTTGCATTTACTTATATGCAGCAGAGAACGATGCTTGTTATATCACAGAGCGCTATTGAAAAAATAAGAAATGATCTGTTTGATAAAATCCAATCATTACCGGTCAGATTTTTTGATAATAACAGTACAGGCGATGTAATGAGCCGGTTTACAAACGATGTCGACAATATCTCCATGATGCTTGACAACTCTGTCGTTTCGCTTATATCGGGAACTATAACTCTGATCGGCACGCTGTTTATGATGATTTATACAAATATCTGGCTTACGATGATAACTCTTGTATTTTCACCGATATTTATACTGGGCGGCTCCGCAATAGGCAAAATGAGTCGTAAGTATTATACCTCACAGCAAGAGGCGCTGGGTGCAGTAAACGGATATATAGAAGAACTGGTATCCGGTCAGAAGGTCGTAAAGGTATTTAATCATGAGCATGTCTGCGTTGAGGAATTTTCCACTTTAAACGAGGACTTGCGCAATAAACAGATACACGCTCAGTTTTGGGGCGGTGTAATGGGTCCTATCATGGGCAATACCTCGCAGATAAGCTATTCGCTGACAGCGGGAATAGGCGGTATACTTTGTGTATTGAGAGGCTTTGATGTAGGCGGACTTACTATTTTCGTAAACTTTGCAAGACATTTTTCGATGCCTATAAATACTATTTCTCAGCAGATGGCGACGATTTTTTCCGCGCTTGCCGGAGCTGAAAGGGTATTTAAGGTATTAGACCTTGATCCTGAGCCCGCTGATCGTGAAAATGCTGTTTCAGGAGATAATATAAAGGGACATGTAATACTGGATGATGTTACATTCGGATATGATCCCGACAAAACAATACTAAAGAACATATCGCTGTACGCCAAACCGGGTCAGAAAATAGCGTTTGTAGGCTCTACCGGTGCAGGTAAGACTACAGTCACAAATCTTCTCAACAGATTTTATGATATACAGGAAGGCAGAATCACAATTGACGGTGTGGATATACGGGATTATAAAATGGACGATCTGCGCCGTAATATAGCGATGGTTTTGCAGGATACCCATTTGTTTACCGGTACGGTTATGGACAACATACGTTACGGCAGACTTGACGCGACAGACGATGAAGTCATAGCCGCAGCCAAGACCGCAAGCGCGCACAGTTTTATAATGCGTCTGTCCGACGGATATAACACCATGATCGAGGGCGACGGAGCCAATTTATCACAGGGACAGCGTCAGCTTTTGAATATTGCCCGCGCAGCTGTTTCCAAAGCTCCTATCCTTGTCCTTGATGAGGCAACAAGTTCGGTCGATACGCGTACCGAACGCCATATAGAGCACGGTATGGACAGACTTATGAAAGAGCGTACCACATTCGTCATAGCGCACAGACTTTCGACTGTCAGAAATGCCAATGCTATAATGGTACTTGAACACGGTCAGATCATTGAACGCGGTGATCATGATGACCTGCTGGAACAAAAGGGCAGATATTATGAACTTTATACCGGCAAAAAAGAACTCGACTGATAATAAAAACGCTCCCGAAAACGGGAGCGTCGCTTTAAGAAAACAAGCAGGGGGACGGCAGTAGCTGTCCCCCATAAAAGTTTCTTGTCTCAACGCTCCCGTTTTCGGGAGCGTTTTTTTATATGAAATCAATTACCGCATAGATCATATAGTGATCTGAATTGCATGCGGCGGTATACATTCCTGTTTTAATAAATTTGAGTGACTTTGAAATTATTATGTTATCAATAGCTGTATTTGACGGGTAAAAAGACGGATAATATCTGTCATTGTTATTTAAAAGTGATACAGGTATACCCAGATCGTCAAACAATACAAAATTATCTGTATTGAAATCTCCAGTTACTACAAACGGCATATTCAACGCTGAAAGATATTCTCCGAGAGCTTTGAGCTGCAGGCGTTGGATTTTTTCGTTTTCATATGACAGATGTGTATTTATAAAGCAGATATTTTTATTCTGGATATTGAGCTGTACAGAGCAGAAAATTCTCGGTTCAAGTCCCGGCATGGAAGGCAAGGCATGAAAGGATTGATTCATCGGTTTATATTTTGAGAGAAATCCGATACCGTACTCTCCGCCTCTGTACGGCATAGCACCGAAAAAGCCGAAATAATCCATACCGCTCAAACTTGAGGCGGCAGGCATGACGTCAATATAGCCATTTCGCTCAGTCATCCGATCGATTTCCTGCAGCCCCGCTATGTCTGCTCCGACAGCTTTTATGTCATTGGCGGCAAAAGAAATATCAAAATCAGTGAGTGAGGCGCATTTTATATTGTAACTGACTGCCGTAAACATATCACATACTCAATGCCGTAATGCTGGCAATAGCAAGTAAAATCCCCACTATCTTTGCGGCAGACGGCTTTTCTTTGAAAAATATTATGGAATAAATCGCCGCGATAAGCAGTACTCCGCCGTTTTCGACGGTATAGAATATTGCAATATTGACAAGCGGAATGATCATGACAAGCGCGTTTATTGCAAGACCTGCGATAATGATGCAAAGGATAAGAAAAACAAGCGCCTGTTTGTTTATTCTGAAAGCTTTTAAAGTATCTCGTTTTTCTTTTACTGATAGCTGTATAAGAGCTATGGCGCCCATCAGCGCGTATGTAATAATAATCATTTCCTTGCTTTGAGACGGATTTACCTGTTCCTGGATTTTTATAAGCGTCCCGTAAACACCGTTGCAAATAAACAGCAAAAGGCAGAAAATGTAGAATGAAGCAGGAACTTTGCCTGGCTTCAGACCATCAAAGTTTATAAGCACAAAGGATATGAGCATTGCGACAATGGCGATATATTTTACAGCGTTCAGCTGTTTATCGTGAAGAAATGCCGTACTGTATATCATAGGCACAATTATTCCGCCAAACAGCATTGCCACATTCAAAAACGCATACGAACCGCGGCTGCCGGCGGCTATCAGAGATGTGTTATAGCCGAACAAAGCCGCGGCGTTTATAGTGCCGATTATAAGAGTTGGCACAGATATATTAAATTTAAAGCCGTTGAATGCGAGTGATATAACAACTATAGCAATACTTTCCAATATACAGAAAACCGGTGTTGCAAGTTCTTTGCGCCCTTCAAATTTATCTGAATATACCTTACAGAACAAAGTCTGTAAACTGTATAGTATTACAATTAATAAGATTAATAAAGATGACATATTGACTCCTTATATTTAAAATATTCCGATAGATTTTAAATAATTTATGAAGTTATTGGCAGTGGTAAAGGTATATGAATGCATACCGGCTTTCAATGCGGCGTCAGTGTTTGTTTTCACATCGTCTGTAAAGAGAGTCTGATCAGCGTCCAGCTTGTATGTATCAAGTACGTATTCAAATATATCTAAATGAGGTTTTATCAGATGTATATCACACGAGACGATTTTGGCATCAAGAAGATCGAGAATGTGGCATCGCGGTGAAATCCTGTCAAACATTTCTTTAGGAAAGTTTGAAAGCAGAAACAGAGAAAGACCTTTTTCCTTAAGGCGCTGCAGCACCGGTACCATTTGATCGTATTGAGAAAAGCACCTGTCGACGGTAGTCACAAATGTTTCAACAGCGTTTTTGTATTCCGGCTCTATATCGTCCTGCAGACGTTCTATAACTTGCTGTTCGCTGCAAAGACCGGCGTCATAATCATCCCATATTTTTTTATTGTTGATTGTTTTTTCATGAAGATAAAAGCCTTTTTGCTTGTCTGAATTCATTATTGTTGATGCCCAAGCTATCGGATCATATTTAGTCAAAACATTACCAAAATCAAATATTATATTTTTTATCATCTTATTCCTCCATACAATTTTACAGAAATTATACAATATAAAATATTTTATTGCAACTTTAAAATTATTTAAATTAAAAGACATAAGATATGATATCTTATGTCTTTAATTCAGTATACCATCTGTTCTTCTTGCAAAACTTTGATCTGAGTGGTTTTGCCGTTGAAATATTCATCAAAAATGGCTTTGGCAACGGCTCCGACATAGTTTCCGTGCGCACCGTGTTCAACTATGACACAAACTGCAATTTCCGGATCCTCATATGGAGCGAACGCGACGAAAATACCGTTTGCCGTACCGCTGGGCACAGATGCCGTTCCGGTTTTTGCGCCTACGCTGACCTTATAATTAGAAAACAGGGTAGACGCCGTTCCGCTGTCCGCGGCAAGTTTCATGCCGTACATAATAGCATGATAATTTTCTTCCTTCATTTCAAGTGTTTCAACAGCCTGTATTGTGGCGCCGGTTACATTTGAGCCGTCGTTGGAATTATTAACTGATTTAACAAGATGTGCCTTATAGCGTGTTCCTCCGTTTACGATGGTCGCAACGTAGTTTGCAAGCTGAAGAGGAGTAAACAGATTGTCCGACTGACCGATAGCAGCCTGAAGAGTATCGCCCGGAAACCATTCGCTGTCATTTTTTTCTCTGTATTCCGGACCGGCAAGAACACCGGAATATTCGGTTATCTCAACGCCGGTGCGCTGACCTAATCCAAGCTTTGAGCAGTATTCGTTCAGGTGCTCGATCCCCATAAGATCCGCTGTCTCATAAAAGAAATAGTTACAGGATTTTTCAAGAGCCTGAGAGACATTTATTGATCCGTGAGTGGTGCCGTAATCACTGTATACCCAGCAGCGCGGCTGATAGTCAGGATACTTACGGTATATTCCTAAATCTTTTATTTTTGTAGACGGTGTGATATATCCTTCTTCAAGCGCTGCGATTCCGGTCGCCATTTTGAATGTTGAACCCGGAGCGTAAAGTCCGGTAAAAGCGCGGTTTACCATGGGTTTTTGTTCATCTGAGGCAAGACGAGAATAGTCTTCAAGATATGTTGAAAGATCAAAATTCGGAGCGGAGGCCGAGGCAAGTATTTCGCCGCTGTCAACGGCAATAGCCACAACTGCTCCGGCATTGGCGTCTGCGCCTTCACCGCTTGATTTGTTTTTGCCTGAGTCGGAAATGCTTTTGATCGTGGCTTCCAGAGAGGATTGGGCGATTTCCTGCAGATCCTTATCCAGCGTCAGTATTATATTATTGCCGGATATAGGGTCGCGCACCGTTGTGACATTAAGCACCTTACCGCTTGAGTCCCGTTCTATAACACGTACGCCGTCTGTTCCGCGAAGGTAATCTTCCATTGCTTTTTCTATACCCTCTTTGCCGACATATTCGTTCATTTTATAGCCCTTTTCACGCAGCTGTTCATATTCTTCGGCATATATTTTACCTGTCCTGCCGAGAATATGCGAGGCAAGATACGGGGTCGTGTAAACGCGCTTGCTCTCTGTGCCTATATCTACGCCTGGGTACTCGTCTGACAGTTCTTTTATGGTGGTTACTGTACTTATCGATACATCACTTGCAAAAGTGTAGGGATTGGATGAAGAAAAAGAAGAACGTTCCATCTCATAGCGCACACCGGCTATTATACGCTTTTGCTCAGTTGAAAGAGATGTATCAATTTTATAGCGTTTTACAAGCTGCTCCATGACCTGCGCCGCAGTGGCGTCTGAAGGCAGTTTGAGAGTCTCCAAAAGGTCGATTATCTGTTTTTCGTAAGTATCGTTTTCATATGTGAATGAAAACGGTGCGCTGTCGCTTACGGGCAGGGTATCATAATAGGTTTCGCCTGCATTGTCAAGCAGCTGACAAAGACTTAAAATAATACTGTTCTGCGACTCTGTTGGAAGGAGAGCGCGGGAAAAGCGTATGGTGTAGACCGTCTGGTTTGTGACAAGCAGCTGACCGTTGCGGTCGCAGATATTGCCGCGCGAGGCGGATATCGTCTCAGTTGAGTAAATTTTACTTTCTGATTGGTTTCTATAATATTCAGTGTCTATAATCTGCATTTTGAACAGCACAAAAATATATGCCGCAAAAATACATACGGAAACGATTATAAGCGTATAAAAACGAGCGCTTCCGTTTTTTAAATTCAATCCTCATCCCTCCTTGTCGTTTTTTTGTGAAGAGATTTTACGATAAAATAAATAGGATATGCCAGAACTCCCGTAAAAAGAAATTTAGGCAGAATTACTTTTGTCAGCGACTGTAAAAACGGCAGATATTTAAAAAATACCGCCGTAAATATATACTCAAGCATAAGAAAAAATGCCAGGAAAGAAAATGTCATGGCAATATAGGTCAGAAACATTTTTCTGAAAGTTGTTTGTAGCAGCACAGAAACAAAGTATGCGCCGAACATAAATAAAATAGCGCTTTTTCCGATTATGCTGCTTGTTATGATATCGTTGAGCAGACCGCAGGCAAGACCGAAAAAAGCCGAAAATGTTTCATTTTCAAAAAAAGCGACAGCAATGGAAACAGTCAAAAGAAGCTCCGGACTAACGTCCATAAACCGCAGACCGAGCGACGGCACACTTTGCAGCAGATACAGTACCAGTGCAAACAGTGAGTAAAGTATTATCTTAAAATGAGTATCATTTTTTTCAAACATCAGTTTTCACCGTTCTGAGACGTATCAGTATCTGTAGAGGGACTGAAACCTGTAATGACAAAAACATTTTTAAGATCAGTAAAATCGACAGCCGGTTCAACGACTGCATACTGTGAAATTCCGTGGGCCTCAGGTTTTATTTCAATTACATTGCCGATAAGCAAGTCTTCGGGGAACACTCCTCCGATGCCGGAGGTGACTATACTGTCTCCGGAATTGAGCTGAACTTCGTTTGAAAGATAAGAGACTTTGCAATTTCCCTGTTCCGACAGTGTATAATCTCCTTCAAGCACGCCTATATCCTGAGTACGCGTAACCATTGCTCCGATTTCACATGAATAGTCAAGAAGTGTGATAGCCCGGCACCATGTAGAACCCACTTCCGTCACATATCCGACAAGACCCTGCTCTGTTATAATGACATCGCGTTTTTTAACATTATTTAAGCTGCCTTTATTTAGAGTAATAGTGTGAGAGTAGCCGCTTCTGTCATCAGCGACTATAAGGGCGGGTTCGAATACAAAATCGGGATTTTTTTCTTTGATGCCTAAAATACCTTTAAGGCTTTCATTTTCGAGTTTGTACTGCTGAGCGTCACGCAGTGCGGATGCAGTTGCAGCAAGCTCCTGCTTGACCTGATCAAGCTCTTGTTTTATTTGATCATATTCTGTGTAGACAGCAATAAAATCACCGGATTTGGACGATACGGTGGTACACAGGTTCTGGATAGGAGTAATGACGATGCCGGCAATATCCTCCAGTATAGTAACTCTTCCGCTGTCAGCCGCACTGACAGCGGTCATCGCCAAAAGCAGTACGGCAATGATACAAATGGCTATAAAAGTTCTTGTTTTAAGAAAATCTTTCACAACTTTACTCCGTTATTTTGAAAGAGAATTCCACAGCGCTGCGTTTTCGAGGGATTTTCCTGTTCCCAGTGCAACGCAGTCAAGCGGCGCCTGAGCAATATAAACCGGAATACCGGTTTCCTCAGAGATAAGATCATCAAATCCGCGCAGCAGCGCTCCGCCGCCTGTAAGAGTAATGCCGTGGTCTATAATATCGGCAGCAAGCTCCGGGGGAGTCTGTTCAAGGGTATTTTTGACAGCTTCAAGTATAAGAGAAATCGGCTCCTCGATCGCTTTGCTGATGTCCTGAGCTGTAACGGTGATATTCTGAGGCAGGCCGGACATCATATCGCGTCCGCGTATATCCATGCGTCCTTCAAAGCCTTTGGCGTTGCCTATTTGAAATTTTATTTCCTCGGCTGTGCGTTCTCCGATGACCAGAGAAAAGTTTTTCTTTATATACGCTATAATTGCCGCATCAATAGCGTCGCCTGCGACGCGCACCGATTGAGATGAGACGATACCGCCCAGAGAAATGACCGCCACCTCGCTTGTACCTCCGCCGATATCAACGATCATACTTCCGGTCGGTTCGCTTACCGGAAGATCAGCGCCTATCGCCGCGGCAAGCGGTTCTTCGATTATTTTGACATCCTTAGCGCCCGTAAAATACGCAGCCTTTTCTACAGCAGAGCGTTCTACATCCGTTACGGCGTACGGGATACATATAAGTATTCTGTTTTTACCCATAAATGATTTGCCCATTGCTTTTTTCAAAAAATATTTGAGCATGGTGGCAGTAGATTCATAATCAGCTATAACTCCGTCCTTGAGCGGGCGTATGGCCTCAATGCTGCCGGGAGTCCTGCCTATCATCTCTTTGGCCTCGATACCTACTGCAACCGGACGTTTTGTGTCTGTATTGATTGCGACAACGGACGGTTCGCGCAGTATGATGCCCTTTCCTGTTTTGTAGACTATTGTATTGGCAGTGCCAAGGTCTATGCCTATATCATTATAACGTGTAAATTTGAATATATCTCTGAGTTTCATATTTTATCTCCCTGTATTTTTTGTATTTCCCGGACAGTTCTTGCCATAGGCAGGCCGATAACATTGCTCAGTTCTCCGTTTACGCTTTGTATGAAAGCTATGCCCATATCGTCCTGGATCCCGTAAGCACCTGCCTTATCAAACGGCGAGCCGCTGTCTATGTATCGGTTTATCTGTGTGTGACTGAGTTCATAAAAAGAGACCTCTGTTTTTTCACAGAAGACTGTTTTTGTATCATCAAGAGCCACGCAGACGCCGGTAAAGACAGTATGGGTCGCACCGGAAAGTCTTGACAGCATGCCGAACGCCTCATCTCTGTCCCGAGGCTTGCCAAGTATTTGGCCGTCAAGGCAAACGACTGTATCTGCGGAGACGACCGGTATTATATCATGGCTGTATGAAAGACGTACGCATTCGTTTTTGGCGCGAGCCAGTGACATAACAAGCGCGCAAGCATCATTTTCAACAATTGCGCTCTCGTCAAAATCAGGCTTGATAACAGTCACCTCAAAGCCGTAATTTTCAAGTAAAAACTTACGCCGGGGCGAGCCGGAAGCCAATATTATCCTGCTCATATCACTTTCCTGTCGAACCGAATCCGCCTGCGGCGCGTTTGGTCTCAGACAGGTTGTCCGACTCTATGAATTCTGCTGCGGCAACCGGCATGAATACAAGCTGTGCAATTCTCTCGAACGGCTGAATTGTATACGGCTGAAGCGATGTATTTACGACTGCTATTTTGATTTCGCCTCTGTAATCGCTGTCCACCACACCGACACCGTTTGCAAGGCAGATGCCTTTTTTTGAGGAAAGACCGCTTCTTGCAAACACAAACGCACCGTACCCGGCGCTTTCCATTTCTATTGCAAAGCCGGACGGGATAAGTGCGCGTTCATGCGGATTTACGGTTACAGGCTCGTCTATACATGCGCACAGATCGGCGCCTGCGGAAAATTCGCTTTGATATTGCGGAAGTTCAGCTGTTTTTCCGGCGGGGGTGGGTATAAGTTTGATTTTAACTTTCATACTGCGCACCTCTTTTTTCGTACAGCTCAAGTTTTTTCTTTGCGGCGGACAATTCATTTTCCAGCTGGGCGGTTTTTGCCTCAAGCTCTGCGTTGCGCTCAAAATAGCTGCGTATTTCGTCGCGCATACGGCTTGCTGCGGCTTTGTTTTTTTCATTTTCGTCACAAAGATCCAGACATGCCAGAATACATGCCATGGGAGTTGTGATTTTACTGCTTGATGCCAGCAGCGCACGTACCTTCGTGTCTATTATACCTGCCAGCATGGTAGTGTATTCACGTGTTTCCTCAGTCATAACAACAAGCTCACTGCCTGCTATAGAAACAATGATTTTATTCTTTCCCATTTTTTTCATTTCCTTTGCAGATTATAATTTACATTATAAAATACATTAAATAGTATTTCAAGTATATTTTACTAATATTCTTGACATAAATATAACGATATAATATACTTGAATGCCGAAAGGGAGAAAAGTATGGCGTTTTTAAATAATGTTTATACTGTTTTCGAGCAGGTCATAATTTTAGCGGTTATGGTTGCGGTGGGATTTTGCGGAGACAGGTTCGGGTATTTTACCGAGCGAGCCGCGCGGCTTTGCAATAATTTATTATTTTATGTGATCACACCGTGTGTTATAGTCAATTCATTTTTAAGTGTGGAATATACAAAAAGCAGCGCGGGCGGTTTTTTCGCTGCGTTTGGCTGTGCAGTGGTGTTTCATGCCCTGGCGGTTATACTCAGTCTTTTTCTGTTCAACCGCACTAATGAGGATCAGAGCAAAATATATAAGTTTGCCACAGTATACGGGAACACGGGATATATGGGACTTCCGCTTGCGGGCGCTGTAATGCAGGCGGTGACAGGCAACAGTGAAATAGGCTTTTTTTACTGTTCTGCAGCGGTTGCCGCGTTTAATCTATTTTGTTTTACGCACGGAGTCTGGCTTATGTCAGGCAAAGACGGGAAAAGTAAGTTTAATTTTTCAAAATTGATAATAAATCCCGGTATGCTTTCGGTAATTATCGGAATGCCGCTGTTTTTGCTTTCGATAAAACTTGTCCCTGTCATATCCCAACCGTTGGAATATCTGGCGTCGATGAATACGCCTCTTGCCATGGTCATGTTCGGGACATACCTGTCAAAAGCTGACTTTGCCGCGGCATTCAGACAGAAGAATATATATGTGACGGCCCTTTTAAAGCTTGCGATTATACCATTGGCGATGACAGGTCTTTTCAGACTGTGCGGAGTCACCGGAAATCTGCTTATAGTGGCATCTGTATTTGTCAGCGCGCCCAGCGCGAATAATACGGTTATGTTTGCCGCCAAGTATAATAGGGATACTTCTCTTGCCTCGCAGGTGTGCGGATTTACAAGTGTTATTTCCGTCATTACTATGCCGGCATGTGTGGCAGCCGCTATGCTGATAGCGTAAAATTAATAAAAAGTCAACAGATTACCGCTTGACATATTGTTTCGGCGGTATTAAAATTTGTAGTAAGAAAATTGTCGCTTTTTCTTTTGCGTCATATAAGGAGACTGTTTTGAAAACATTTTTTACCAAAACCGCAGATTTTTTAAAAGCCCGCGGACATAAGATCTTTACTTTCATTGTAGGTCTGGTATTTATCGCTGCGGTATGTTTCGGCATCGGAAAGCTTTCGGTAAGTATTTACAGGATTTTTGTGCCTAATAATATTTATACCGATCCGGCATACGAAAATATGCTTTACGGCGGCTCGGTATATGAGTCACGCACTGACGTGGTTTATGAAGAGGGCAGCGCCGAGTTTTTTGAAAACTATCTGAGTAACTTTATAATGCAGGATATGCCAAATTTTGACGATCCGCTCGATCTGAATGATGAGTATATCATATCATTCGGGATATGGCAGGCAATAACGCTCAATAACTATCAGGGAGTATATACATATAACTCAAACGGCAGTTTCAGGGTACCTGTAAAAGACGTTGAAATGTATGCAAGCTACTGCTTTGATTTTCCGCGCAAGATCGATCACAGATCTGTAGATATATGCGGCAACTTTAAATATAATTTTTTAAATAAGACGTATACAGTGCCTGCTGCAAATATCGATTCCTATCTTGTTCCGGACATACTCAGCGTGGAAGAGGGCGAAAACGATACATATATTATCACGGCCGACTGCTATGAGGGCAATCTTGTATCGTCAGAGGCGCCCGAGAACGATCCTGCAAATTTTATACGCAGAGTGGTAATTACATTGCAGAATATGGGCATACAAAATTATAACGCCGAGACCGGTACTCCTGTTTACAGGTATATGATACTGTCATGTAAAACTGTAGATGAAACTGAGGATAACGGTGACGGTGAAAATACAGCCGATACCGGAGAAATAGAATTGAATTAAAATAACACCGCCGGATACGGCGGTGTATTATTTTACGGTTAAGGACAAAAACTATGTTTGATTATGAAAAATTCAAAGCTGCTTCATACAGGTATAAATATGAGACGGCACTTGAAAATCCGAATGAGCGGATAAGCTACGGTCAGCTTCTTGACATGATAGATACGGTGTACAATTCCGTTTGCGTAACAAACCAGTCAGGCGGGAAAATAGCGGTATTGCTTAGAAACTGTCCGCAGGCCGTATGCACTTATTTCGCGTGTGCCAGAGCGGGATTTGACTGTATAAGCGCGGACAGTATGCTGACTGAAAATCAAGCTGAAGCTCTTACAAAGCAATACGGTCCGTCTGTTGTAGTCATGCCGTCCGATCAGCTTTCAAGGCTTGCCGGCATATTTCAAGAGAACGGCTGCAATATCGCTGTATATACCGGTCCGGAACCTCAGTCGCAATACTTCCCGGCTCAGTTTGCGTTTGATGTTTTACTTGATAAAAATAATTATCCGCTGGTGGAAAAAAAGCATCAGTCAAGAGCCGGCTGTCATATTTTCTGTTACGGCAGTCAGTACAAAGACAGTCTGCCTGAAAGATTGCTGAGTCTTGAGCAGCGCCGTTCAGTCTATATAGGGCTTCCGATATATGAAAAAGCAGGCGCGGACTTGCTTTGCGAATTGTTTTATTCTGGACACAGATGCTTTATTACAGAGAGTCTGGATATCAAGATTTTAAAACGCAAAAAGGTCTGCGCGGCAGTGTGTGACCGACTGACTGCGATAAATTTCGAAGACGGCGGAAAACCCGAGGTTTTTACAGTCCAGACCGATCCGGACAGAGAATTCGTATACGCGGGCTTCGGCATATTGTATCCCAGCCGAGTGTCAAAAGAGCTGTCTGAGCTTACAGGCAGACACGTGTCATGTGATTTTGACGGCAGGAAAATACGTATATCTATACAGACAGACAAAAACCCCGATCCGTCAGACGAACTTGTAAAACTGATTTCAAATCGCTGCAAACAACTTCTGTACGGCTTGAATGTGCCAAAAAGCCTTGTTTTTGAAGTAAAAACAGTTTGACTATGTCATTTATATATGATATTATTTATATATTAAGTGTTATTTTGGGAAGCTGTTATGAATAAAATTATTGGAATTGTATCCGGCAAGGGCGGCGTCGGCAAGACGACTCTTTGCGCGAATATTGCCTTTTCGCTTGCTTATGCCGGTAAAAGAGTCATAGCGATAGACGGCGATATCAGCCTGAAAAATTTAGATATCCCGCTTGGAATGACGGATAAGTCTGTATATGACTTTACGGACGTGCTGAGCGGAAGATGCGAAATTGAAAAGGCGGTAGTACGGCATGATGACTGTCCGAAGCTGCATTTTATAGCCGCGCCGCAGCAGGCGGATCCGGACAGCTATAATGCACAGGGTTTTGCCCGGCTGTGCAGGCAGCTAAGACAGACCTATGATTTTGTTCTGATCGATGCGCCTGCAGGAGTAGGCAAATGGGTGCGGGATATAATAGGCTGCTGTGACGAGTGTATAGTGGTCGCCACTCCCGATCTCACATCTCTTAGAGATGCGCAGAGAGTCGTACAGCTTATATCTGACAGCGGGGATCCGCCATCAAGGCTTGTGATCAATAAGGTCAGTCCCGCAATGATAAACAGGGGTTATCTCCAGAATGTCGACGATATGATGGACAGCGTAGCTTTGCCGCTGCTGGGACTTGTACCGACAGATGACAGTATCGTGATATATTCAAACAGCGGAAAACCGGTAGCCGGTTCAAAAAGTGTATGCGCACATCCGTTTGAAAATATTGCGATGCGGCTTTGCAATCACGGCGTGCCGCTGGATAAATATTGGAGAAAAAATAAAAACAAATAGTACAGGAGGATAAAACGGGATGAACATAGCGTTGCTTGCTCATGAAAAAAAGAAGGAACTGATGGTACAGTTCTGCATAGCATATGCGGGGGTGTTGTCAAAACATAATTTATGGTCATCTTCCGCATTGGGAAATCTCATATCGTCCAATACGGGGCTTCAGATAAATCGAGTGATAAGCGGAACGAACGGCGCTGAGGACCAGATTGCCGCCCGTGTTTCCTGTAATGAAATAGATGTTTTGTTGTTTTTCCGCGATCCGCTTACTCCAACAACACGTAAAAATGAGGAAACGGGGATTTTAAGGCTCTGTGATGTTCATAATGTGCCGGTAGCGACAAATATCGCTACGGCTGAGGTCATTATTATGGCGCTTGACAGAGGGGATCTGGACTGGATCGAAATTTCAAGGAAATAATATAGGCTTCCGACTTCAGATGACAGTGCGGCTTTGTTATGTCAGCCGCACCTGAATTCGGAAGCACGTTTTTGTAATAAAAGGAGAGTTTTGGATAAATGTCATTGATAACGGCACCCAAGGGCACAGCGGATATACTGCCTAAAGACTCATATAAATGGCAGTACCTTGAGAAGAAAATACGTCAAATCAGCGGTAGGTACGGATTTGACGAGATACGTACACCGGTATTTGAACATACCGAGGTATTTGAGCGCGGAGTGGGAGATACAACAGACATAGTCTCAAAGGAGATGTATACATTCCAGGACAAGGGCGGACGTTCGGTGACGCTGCGTCCGGAGGGCACGGCAGGAGTCGTACGTTCTTTTATAGAGAACGGACTTTTTAATGAGCCGATGCCGGCAAAGCTGTATTATCTCATAAACTGCTTTCGGTATGAAAAGCCTCAGAAGGGCAGGCTGCGGCAGTTCTCGCAGTACGGAATAGAGATGTTCGGCGCGGTGTCAGCTGCGGCGGACGCCATGGTGATATCACTTCCGTATAATATTTTCAGTGAACTGGGCATCAAGGACATAGAGCTCAAGATAAATTCAATCGGCTGCCGAAAATGCAGGGCGCAGTACCGTGACGCGTTAATACGCTATTATGAGGATAAAAAGGACAGGCTCTGTCCGACCTGCAATGAGCGTCTGTACAAAAACCCCATGCGTATACTCGACTGCAAAAGCGATATTTGCAAAAGCATATCCGCAGACGCACCTAAAATACTTGATTATCTATGCAGTGACTGTTCCGACCATTTCAGACAGCTCAAAGAGCTGCTTGACGGCATGGGCATCGGATATACGGTCGATCCATTTATCGTGCGCGGGCTGGATTATTATAACCGTACGGTCTTTGAATTTGTCAGCGGCGGTATAGGCGCGCAGGGCACGGTGTGCGGCGGAGGCAGATACGACGGTATGACAGAGCAGCTGGGAGGCGCGTCTTATCCGGGCATAGGATTTGCGATGGGACTTGAGCGAATAATGCTGCTTCTGGACTGTGAGAATATACAAAAGCCGGTGCCGGATCTTTATATCGCATCAATGGGTCAGCGTGCCGGGATTGAATCTGCGCTTATTGCTCAGAAACTGATACGCAGCGGCGCGGCGGTAGAATATGATATTATGGACAGGTCATTGAAAGCGCAGATGAAATATGCCGATAAAACCGGCGCGCTGTGCAGTATGGTCGTTGGCGACAATGAGCTCGATAAAGGCATAGTAACGGTAAAGAATATGAAAACAAAAGTGCAGCGCCAAGTCAATATCAAAGATATAGATTTTCAGTTTATTACGGAGATGACAAAAGAATGAAAAGAACATGTTATTGCGGTGAGTTTACAGAAGAACTTATAGGCCGGACTGTAACGGCATGCGGCTGGGTACAGAGAATGCGTGATCTGGGCGGACTTATATTCATAGATCTGCGCGACAGGACCGGGATAATACAGCTGCAGTTTGATGAAAATATCTCCAAAGCCGCTTTTGATACAGCTTTCAAGGTCCGCAGCGAGTACGTTTTGGAGGTCACGGGTGTGCTGCAGAAGCGCGGCGGCGCTGTAAATACCAATCTAGCTACGGGCGCGCTTGAAATCTCTGCGCAGGAAATAAAAATTCTGGGCAAATCGGAGACTCCGCCGTTTGAGATAGTGGAAAACAGTAATGTAAACGAGGAGCTGAGGCTTAAGTACAGATATCTTGACCTTCGCCGCAGCGATCTGCAGAAAAACATACTGCTTCGCCATAAGATAGCAAAGGTGACGCGCGATTATTTTGATGAAAACGGATTTATAGAGATAGAGACTCCGATGCTTATAAAATCCACGCCTGAGGGGGCTCGCGACTATATCGTGCCGAGCCGTGTCCATAAGGGCAGCTTTTATGCTCTGCCTCAGTCCCCGCAGATGTACAAACAGCTGTCAATGGTTGCGGGCTTTGACCGTTATATGCAGCTTGCTCGCTGTTTTCGGGATGAGGATCTGAGAGCGGACAGACAGCCGGAATTTACACAAATAGATCTTGAAATGTCATTTGTAGATATGGAAGACGTTCTTGAGATCGGACAGGGATATCTTCAGCGTGTATTCAAAGATGTTCTTGATGTGGATATCCCGCTTCCGCTGCCAAGGCTGACATATGCCGATTCAATGAACCGTTACGGTACGGATAAGCCTGACATACGCTTCGGCATGGAAATAACCGATATAACAGACGCGGTAAAAGACTGTGGATTTGCGGTATTTTCAGGCGCTGTAAGCGGCGGCGGGAGCGTGCGTGCGATAAATGTAAAGAACGGCGCCGCAAAGCTTACGCGAAAAGAAATAGACAAGCTAACAGAACATGCTAAGG